>JAIPIW010000014.1 GCA_021734525.1 Candidatus Altimarinota bacterium
GATACTTTGTGTCAACGGTAGGGATAAATGAAGCCATAATCAAAAAATATATCGAAGAACAGGGAAAAGAAGATTTTGGACAAGCGGAGCTTGAATTGGGTTGAAGCCACGGGTCTACCGACCCGTGGAGACCTTCACTTGTGGCTGGCTTTGTTTATTTCGCGAAAGACTCTCTAGTAGTAGCAAGAGATACTAAGCGTCAAACAGCTATAGAAACCATTTCATTACAAATAAAAGCAGATAATCTTCATGTTTGGGATAATACTAAGTATCTATATGAGAAAGATGAAAGTGTGGGCAAGAACTACAATCCAGAACTAGAGGGACTAAAGGAGCTTTTCCGTAAACATAAATTCACTCCTCCCAAAGGATATAACAATATTTGTTATTTCATTGGTATGGGGCCTGGGAAAAATGGTAGTACTGGAGATGACAATGAGTTTGTTATTGCCACTTGGGGAGAAGAAACTAGTACGAATAAAATAGGGGAGCCAGGCATTATTGTGAGAGGAACGAATAAGGCAGTTAATGCCTTTACCTCTTTGTTTTCTGGCAAATTAGAAATAAATGAAGAAGCTTTTAGATGTCGTAGTCAGGATGAATTCAAGATACCACGAGCTATTTTTAGTTTAATTCCAGATATTGGTGCCCCTGGCAGTAGACCCAAGTTTCTGAAGCTAGGAGATAAGGGGCAGATAGAGTCTATTGAGGTTAAGTAGTATTATATTATAATATAATATTTGCTTTTTGTTTTAAAGCTGATTATTTTGGTTTTGATTTTTTAATTAACCTAAATGCAAGACAAAATTCAATTAGCTTTGAGTTCTACCGTATCTGAAATTAACTTTACTGGAGCAGTTTCTCATCATAAGGGTAAAGTTAGAGATAGTTTTGTTTTAGATGATCAGAGACGAGCCATTGTGGTAACTGATAGAATATCTGCCTTTGATTTTGTTTTAGGTACTGTGCCTTTTAAGGGACAGGTCCTTAATCAGATTGCGGCTTGGTGGTTTAAGAAGCTAGATAATATTGTACCGCATCATCTCATAAGTGTTCCAGATCCCAATATCTCTTTAGTCAAGAATGTTAAACCATTACCAGTAGAAATAATTGTTAGAGCTTACTTGACTGGGACCACCACTACTTCTTCTTGGTATGCTTACCAGAATTTAGACCGGAAAATATGTGGACTAGAAATGCCGGCAGGAATGAAGAAGAACCAGGCTTTTGCTACTCCTATTATTACCCCAACTACAAAACCGGATGTTGGTCACGATGAAGCCTTATCTCGTGAAGAAATATTTTCGAGAGGACTAGTAGAAAAATCTATTTATGAACAGGCAGAAAGCTATGCCCTAAAGATGTTTACCCTAGGTCAGAAACTAGCTGCCGAACGAAATCTAATCTTAGTAGACACTAAGTATGAGATGGGAATAGATGAGGAGGGGAATTTGATTGTCATTGATGAAGTACACACTCCAGACAGTTCTCGCTACTGGATAGCAGATTCTTATGAAGATAGATTTAATCAGGGGCAAGAACCAGAAGGATTAGATAAGGAGTTCGTCAGAAAAGCCATTGTTAATAGTGGTTATAATGTGGATGATTCAGAGCAAAACCCCGGAGACTTTCTAACCGATGAAATACGTGTTTCCGCTAGTCAGAAATACATTGAACTCTATGAGCGAATGACAGGAGAAAAATTTGTCTTTCCAGACAATGTAAAGGCTAAAGGTAGAATAGAGCAGGTTTTATCTGAAATAGTTAATAGCTAAAAGAACATATTTTAATATATTTCGCTAGCTATTTTGATTGCTTTAGTATCAAGGAGATCGGTAAAATTCCTCCTGAAGTTTTGTTAATATTCTTTTTTACTTCTTAACTCATTAAAAATGAAAAACAAACATTTCGGTTTTACGCTAATTGAGTTGCTCGTTGTGATCGTGATCATTGGGATCTTGGCGACTATCTCAACAGCAACGTTCAAGTCTTACTTCGGAAAGGCTCGTGATGCAGAAAGACAATCTGCGGTCCAAAATATGTCTCTGATGATAAAGGTTGACGGAGCAGATGATTGGAGCGCTTCTAAATTCATGTATGCTCCTGCGGAATTACAAGCACTTTTCGATGAAAACGACTTTCGTGTCCCAAAAGGAACTAATAATATTTGTTATTTAATAGGGATGGCAAACGGTGCTACTAATGAAATTACTGTTGGAGATGGTAATGAGTTTGCGGTTATGACTTGGGGAGAGTCAATGAGTACCAGCGATTCCGGTAATAGTGGGGTGATTGTGGATGGAACGACAGCGTTTGTAGATGCGATAAAGGGTATTACTGTAGATCGTGGTGGCGATGCAGTTGACGGTCAAATGGATGTAACAGATTTTGCGTGTGGTAATGAGGCAGTTCCGGCAGATGGAACAAATAAGTTAGATGCTAATAGCGATGTTGCAGATGCATTAGATCTTATTATTACCGCCGAGGATTATTTATCTGATGCTTATTATGTTGGAATATCCGAAGCAGGTAAAATTGGATCTGCAAATGGTGCAGTTGGGCATGATTTATATGTTGCTCCGTAAAGGAGAATGGTTAAGAGCAAAAATAGAAAAGAATCGCTTTCAAGCGGTTCTTTTTTATATATTAGTATTACTCATTTAGATTTTAAACATTGCAAAAAAACTCTCCTCAATTTTTCTTTTAAAAGGAATGAAATTTGTTTGTATTTTTTATTTATTCTTAAGTAATATAAATAAAATATTTAAATGGAAAACAAGAAATTCGGTTTTACGATTATGGAATTGCTAGTTGTGATTATGATTATCTGTATATTGTCTTCTATTTCAGTTCCAACTTTAAATTCTTATATTCGCAAAACTCATGATGCAGGTAGAAAATTAGCGATTCAAACAATTTTGTTAATAGTTAAGGCTGATGGAGGAGATCAGTGGAGAAATGAAAAATATATGTATTCGGTAAATGATTTAGAAGATATTTTTAATGAAAATGATTTTAATCCTCCTCAGGGGGAAAATGATATTTGTTATCTAGTAGCTATGGCTCATAATTCTAATTCCAGTTTAGGGAATAATAATGAATTTGTGGTTGTGACTTGGGGAATGGTGATGAGTACTATTAATGATAATCTTGCTGGACCAATCATTGCTGGGACAACAAGATTCGAAAATGCTATTAAAAACTCTTTGATTACGCTTAATAAAAACCAAGCAGGGATATTAGATGCTGGAGATTTTAGTTGTGATTCTCTTCTGTTTACAGATGTTATAACTAAGCTTGATTCAGTAATATCTGATAATAGTGATCTGGATATTGCTTATTATATAGGAATAAATAAGGCGGCAGAACTTGTGAGTATAGGAGAAGAGTATAAATAAAGAATGATTTCCTTCTTGATAGAGAGAAATGGAAAAAATCAAAACTAAATTTTTATAGAATTTTAATTTTAATTTTAAAAAAGAAGTAAGTTCGAAATGTTAAATTTTATTGATCATTATTAATTCTTCATGCATTATGATATTGATGTCCCGTCTTTGGATTTATCTTCGCTTAATTCATATTATAGTAGATCTTTTAGGTCTTTATGCTTCTTTTGTGCTAGCTTATTTTGTTAGAGTAGGTTGGATTTTTTCAACTGATTTTCCTTTTGCTCCTTTTGCTTGGGTGGCTACTCTTTCTGTTATCATTTGGAGTGGTTTTCTATTACTCACTAAGTATTACCGTATTCCACCTCGTTCTGGTCAGCGAGTTGCTTTTGATATCTTCCTGGCTCTTTTAGGAGGAGCACTAGGGATTGGGATCTTGATTGTTACTTACTTTTTTAAGAGTGAACTGTTTTTCTCTCGTTTACTTAACATCTACGCTTTTGGTTTTGGTTTTATTTGGCTAATGATTAGTCAGTTTGTTTTTAGAAGAATTCTGGCTTCTATAAAGAAACAAGAAAAACAAGTTTATAGAACTCTTATTGTGGGAGCTAATAGGGTCGCAGAAAAAATTATTACAGCTATTTGTAAGAACCCTTATGCGCCTTACAAGATTGTGGGGGTAATAGATCCTTATGGACTAGCCAAAAAAGTTCAAGGATCTCAAATTATGGGAAAACTAGATAAACTAGAAACGGTTTGCGAGCGGGAAAAAATTACCGCTCTTATCCAATGTGATGCCTTTGAACACACCCTCAATCTTATTTCTTTCTGTGAGGAGAAGAATATTAAGTTTCAATTTGATCCTGCTCTTCGTGGCATTTTCGAAGAAAATCTTCGTATTAGAGAGGTAGCTGGACAAACGATGATTTCTTTCGTACAGAGAGATTATACTGGGTCTAAAAAAATGAAGTTCTGCTTCATAGACTTTATTTTACGTCAGGTATTCGACGTGGATTAAGTTTAAATTTTAAGATTAATAATCTTTGGGTTTTTGTTTTGCATTTTTATTATATACGTGCTAAAATACGTACGTACATAAAATAGTACTTAATTTATTTAGGATGATTACCATAACAGCTACAAATGCACGTTCTAATTTGTTTCAAATAGTGAAAAAGATCGCTAAAGGACATCTTCCAACTAGAATATCTTCTAGAGAGGGGAATGTTGTTATTATTTCCGAAGATGATTACGAAAGTTTTAATGAAACAGTAGAGTTATTATCTGAACCAGGACTAAAAGAATCTATTTCTAAGGCAGATAAGGAAATTGAAAAAGGTGAAATTTATACTTTTGAACAGGTCTTTAAAAATTAATGAAAAAATACAAAATATTTTTTACAAAACAGGCCTTAAGGGATGTAAAAACCCTTTCTCCTAAACTAAAAAATAAATTGCAATCTATTTTATTAGAAATAATAACAGACAATCCTTTTTGCGGAAAAAAGCTTGTGAGAGATTTGGAAGGTAATTATTCTTATCGTTTAAATTTAAAAGATCGTATTATTTACAGTGTAGATAAGAAGGAAAAGAAAGTTTATATAAAAAGGGCAAAAACTCATTATGGAGATTGAAAATTTCATAATATAAAACACTCTGAAATTCTATATTCTGCTATGTAGAAAACTACAATTTGATTAAATATCCAAATCCTTCACGTCAGCAGCATGAGTTTGGATGAATTTTCGTCGTGGTAGAACATCTCCACTCATCAATACGCGGAAGAGATGGTCGGCACGTTCCGCGTCACTGACGGTAACTTGTGCTAGAGTTCTGGTCTCCGGATTCATGGTAGTTTCCCAGAGTTGTTCTGGATTCATTTCTCCTAGACCCTTATAACGTTGAATGTTTTCCCCTTTAACGTCATGTTCCTTCATGATTCTCTCTTTTTCTTCATCGGTCATGGCGTACCATACTTCTTTGCCTTTAGCGAGTTTGTAGAGTGGTGGTTGGGCAATGAAGATGTTTCCACTAGTGACTAGTGGTTTAAAATGTCGGTAGAAGAGGGTGAGAAGCAAAGTCCTAATGTGGGCACCATCGACATCAGCATCAGTCATAATTACTATCTTCTTGTAACGGAGTCTGCTGAGTTCAAAAGTGTCACCAATAGCAGTTCCCATGGCAACCACTAGAGACTTAATTTCGTTATTAGCCAACATCCGATCTAACCGAGATTCTTCGGTATTAAGGATTTTTCCACGTAAAGGAAGAATAGCTTGCGTGTGCCGGTCTCGTCCCTGTTTAGCAGAGCCTCCGGCAGAATCTCCCTCAACGATGAATAATTCGGAATTTTCTGGGTCTTTAGAAGCACAATCTGCTAATTTTCCTGGCAAATTAAGTCCGTCCAAAGCCCCCTTACGAATTACCGTGTCTCGGGCTGCTCTGGCGGCAAGTCTGGCCTTGGTAGCCAGAGAACATTTACTAGCGATGGCTTTTGCATCACTAGGATTTTCTGCTAGAAATTCAATAAATTTTTCGGAAAAAATCTTATCTACGGCAGTTCTGACTTCTGAATTCCCGAGTTTAGATTTAGTTTGTCCCTCAAATTGAGGATCTCTTACTTTGACAGAAATAATCGCTGTTAGCCCTTCTCGGACATCTTCACTAGTGAAGTTGGGGTCTTTTTCCTTTAGGAAACTGTGGTCCCGACAATATTTATTGAGAGTTCTAGTTAAGGCAGTTGCAAATCCAGTTAAATGAGTTCCTCCTTCTATGGTTTGGATGTTATTAGCAAAAGAGAAGATTGTTTCGCGGAATTCTTGGGTATATTGCAGAGCTATTTCTACTGAAACATTGTTTTCTTCGTCTTCAAAGTAAATAGCTTGTCCAATACGGTCCTTGTCTTCATTAAGATGATGTACAAAGGAAGTAATACCGCCTTCGAAATAGAATTGAGCAGCATTAACTTTATCTTTTCTAGCATCATAAAGGGTAATAGTAACCCCTTTGGTCAAATAAGCTTGTTGGCGGACACGTTTCTTAATAGTATCGAAATCAAATTCAGTAGTTTCAAAAATGTTTGGATCTGGCCAGAATTGTACTAGCGTACTGTGTTTGTCAGAATCAGCTATTTTTTTGAGAGGGTGGGCGGGTGCACCACTTTCAAAAGCGACAAAGTATTTTCCACCATCTCTTTTGACAGTAACTTCAGTTCTGGAGGATAAAGCATTAACGACACTTACTCCCACACCATGTAACCCACCAGAAACCTTATATCCTCCTCCGCCAAACTTTCCTCCTGCATGTAGAACAGTAAGAACTGTTTCTACGGCAGAGATACCGGTTTGTTCGTGTTTTTCCACTGGAATTCCTCGTCCATCATCCCAAACAGAGACAGAGCCATCTTCATGGATACGGACATCTATATTCTCACAGAATCCAGCCATAGCTTCGTCTATGGCGTTATCTAGGACTTCCCATACTAAATGATGCAAACCACGTTCATCTGTTGATCCAATGTACATTCCTGGACGTTTTCTCACTGGTTCTAAACCTTCGAGCACCTGAATATCTTTCGCACTATATTGACTAGTCATTTTTTATAAAAAAAGATCCCCAAAATTCTATCGGGAGATCCTTTCATAAGCAAGAAAATATCTTCTTTTTTAGAAGGTTGCCATGGCTGATTGCAGCACCTGGTTAACACTTACAAAAAGGTAGATCTGAATAACTAAAACGGCAAGTAGTAAGCCGCTAGTAATTACTTGCGACATTCTGGTCTTAGAAATCTCTTGAGAAAGCAAGAGGGTTTCCATAGATATGCCGTTACGTGTTTTTTTCATTGTTATATAAATTAGAAAAAATCAGGGAATTATACGCCTCTAGAAGCCTTTTGTCAAGGACAAAAACACAAAATCACAAGTTTAACTGAGAATGTGTGCCAATATCTTCAATTACCGCTTTCTTTTTGTTTGGGTGAATACGAATAATTATTCGGATATCTCCTCCTACCTGTAATTCTTCATATCCATACCATTTTCCTTTAAGTGACTTTCTATAGAAATCAGAGCTTCTTCCTTTTGCAGAAAAATCAACTAGGCAGTCGTTTATTCTCTTTTTAAGGTTTTGCTTGTTTTGAATTATTTTTTGAGCGTTTTTCTTAAACCGCCTACTGATAATTAATTCCATAATTCCTTTTCTAAAAGGTCACCAGTTACTTTCTTCCCTTTCGGATTTAGTAACTTATACTCACCAGTTTTACTTTTAAGGGAATTATCTACATGTTTCCAGTATTCTTTTTCAGCTTGGTTTAAGAAAGTTTCTCTATCAAAAAATATCTCTAAAGCAGTGTTAATTATCCCACTCTTATTGGATTTCTCCTTTAATAGATGCCATAAATCTCTCCTAATAGAAACGCTAGTTTTTATTGTTGTATTCATGATTTACAGGTTAAACTGCAACTAGTATATGGTATTACTGAGTAGTAGTCAACTAAAATTTGTTCTAAATTTAAGATTGGGATAATATTCCCGTAACTTAACTTTATAAATCATGGGAATGTTTGGACAAATGGGCGACATGTATAAGCTCCAAAAAGAAGCTAAAAGAATAAAAAAAGAACTAGCCCAGACACATATTTCTGCAGAAGTAGATGGGGTAAAAGTAGTTGTTAGTGGGGAACAGGAAATGGTTTCGGTAGATTTTCTGGAAGAAAGTATTTTGCAAGATCCTAAAAAACTAAGTAAAGCTATTATTGAAGCCTTCAATAAAGCAGTAAAGAAGTCTCAAATGGTCGCAGCAGAGAAGATGAAAGCAGTTATGGGAGGGTTTCCAGGACTAGGAGGACAATAAAATATTATATTATAATATAATACTTTATAATTGAGTTAGACCAGAAAAAAAGTACACTCAGCCCATGAAAAAGTTTTTGGCCCTGATAATCCTTTTTATTGGACTGTATTTTGCCGGACGAATTGGTCTGGTTTGGAATAAACCTAATTCAGATTCTCCTGACCGAGTTTCTTTTACCATAGAAAGGGGCATGACTTTAGAAGAGATTTCTAATCTACTAGAAGAAAAGAATTTAGTTAGAGATGCTTGGGTATTTAAGGTTTTTTCCAAATGGCATAAATTATCTAGTAAATTCCAAGCAGGGGAATTTGTTTTACAGAAAAACTTAACTTTTGCAGAAGTGGCGGAGGTACTGCAGACCGGGAAAGCTAAAGAAGTAAGAATCACTATTCCAGAAGGATCTACTATCGCCCAAATAGATGAAATTCTAGCCAAGAAAAGTCTCATCCAGCCTGGAGAGTTTGTGAAGTGTACTAACTTCTGTGATTTAGGATTTAGGATTTCTTCTTTAGAAGGATATCTATTTCCTTCGACCTATTTTGTGAATCCCAAGAGTTTTTCTTCTAAACAGTTTATTTCTCGTCTCTATAATACTTTCCAACAACAAATAGCACCTTTGCGTATAGATTTAGCAGAGAGCGGTCGGACTTTAGATGAAATTGTTCGGATGGCTTCCATGATTGAAAGAGAAGCTAATAACGAAGAAGAAATGCCCATGATTTCTGACGTACTTTGGAAGCGGATTAGAGAGGGGATTCACCTCGGAGTAGATGCTACTACTCGTTACGAACTCAATGATTGGAAACGTCCTCTTTATACCGAAGATTTCCAAAGAGAATCTCCCTACAATACTAGAAAGAATTATGGTCTGCCACCGACAGCTATTTCCAATCCCGGACTGCCGGCCATAAAAGCGGCTATTTCTCCCACTAAAACAGAATATTATTATTATTTACACGACCTGAAAGGACAAGTGCATTTTGCCAAGGATCATGATGGACATGTGCGGAATAAACAGATGTATTTGCAGTAATTTGACGGAGAGCAGTCTTTTCATGTAAGTTCCCCCAGATGAAAAAGACGTGTCCTATTTCTGGTCGAGAATTTAAACTTAGACCTGAAGATTTGCAGTTTTACGAACAAATGGATGTTCCAGTCCCAGATATTCATCCAGACGAAATCTTACGGAAATTAATGGCTCTCAGGAACGAATGGAAACTTTATAAACGGAAATGTGATAAGACCGGAGATAGTATTATTAGTGCCTATCATGAAGATGTTCCTTTTCCAGTTTATAAGAATGCTATTTGGTGGGGGGACAGTTGGGATGGTACTGATTACGGAAAAGAATTTGATTTTGCCAAACCGTTTTTCGCACAGTTTTTTTCCTTGAGAGATAGAGTTCCAAGAGAAGGAACTTCCGTCTTTAATTCTGAGAACTGTGACTATAATTCTCACGTGCGAGAGTCAAAGAATTGTTATCTTTGTTCTCGTACCTACCGAGTAGAGGATTGTTTTCATGCTTCATGGTTAGTTAATGATAAGAACATTGTTGATAGTTGGCGGATGATTGATAGTGAACTGTGCTATGAATGTATAAATTCTTACAACTGTTTTGACTGTGTTATGGTTCAGGAGGGGATAAACTGTAACGAATGCTACTTTTCTTACCAACTAACTGGTTGTGACCACTGTATTGGTTGTAATAATTTATATCGTAAGAGTTATCATGTTTTTAACAAAAAGGTTTCTAAAGAAGAGTTTGAAAAAATAAAGAAACAGATTTTTGATGGTTCACATAAGACTTGGGAGCATGGGTTAGAATACTTCCAAAAGATGTGGCGAGGAGCTGTGCACCGTTTTGTACATAATTTAAAATGCGAAAATGTTACAGGCGATCTACTGAAAAACTGTAAAAACTGTTGGCATAGTTTTGATGGAGTGGAGTCTGAGGACTGTGCTTATAATGTTGCCGTCGATCGTTCCAAAAATATTTTCCATTGTTTTTCTACTGGATGGCCAGGATGCGAATTGAGTTATTTTTCGGCTGTTATTAGAGGAAGTCAGGATATAAGGTTTTCCTACTACATTTGGTTTTCTAATAACTTAACTTACTGCGATAGCTGTGTTAGTTGCCAGGATTGTTTTGGATGTGTGGGTTTAAAACATAAGAAGTACTGTATCTTTAACAAACAGTATTCTCGCGAAGAGTATCTAGTTTTGCGTGACAAAATTATCCAGTACATGAAAGACACAGGGGAATGGGGAACTTTGCCATCAGAATTTTCTACTTTCGCCTATAACGAAAGTGCCGCAGCTAATTATTTCCCTCTAGAAAAATCAGAGGCGGAAAATCTGGAATTTAGGTGGTTGGAACAAAAAAAACCAGGAGACATTCCAACAGAAGAATTTAGTGTTCCAGAATCAATTCATGATGTTGATAACGATATCCTTACTAAAATTTTAAAATGCGAACAGACAGGAAAAAGTTATAAGATAGAGAAAGGTGAATTAGAGTTTTATCGAAAGATGAACATTCCAATTCCGAGGGTTTGTCCAGAAGAGAGAATTAATAGGAGAAGAAAACAGAGGAATAAATATCATCTCATCGAAAGAAAATGTGATAACTGTAAGAAGGGAATATTATCTACCTTTGCTGAAGATAGGTCAGAAAAGGTCTTTTGCGAAGAATGTTATTTGGCTACTGTAGAGTAGTGTTATATTATAATATAATGATTAATTGGCTTAAAAAGCTGATAGAAATTGAATCAATTTCTCGGAATGAGAAAGAAATTACTGATTTTTTAGAATCAGAAATGAAAAAGATGTCGGGAGAGTTGAAAAGAATAAATAACGCTCTGTTTTGGCAGTGTCCTAATTTCTCCGCAGACAAGAAAACGATTGCTCTAGTATCCCACACAGATACAGTTCCTTTTGTAGAAAATAAATGGCAGATAACACGTCCTTTATCTCCCCTAGAAAAAGACGGAAAAATCTATGGAAGAGGATCATCTGACATGAAAGGAGGTCTGGCGGTAATTTTAGATATTATCTCTGGGAAAAAATTTGGGGATAAGTTTAATGTTATCGCTATTTTCTATGACCGAGAAGAATTAGGGTTCCCCAATGGAATAACAGATTTGCTAGAAGCAAAAGTATTGCCACAGATAGATCTAGCCATTGTGCCAGAACCAACAGAAAGACAGGTTGTGCACGGAGTTTTTACAACTTTTAGGTTTAGAACTGTTTCCCACGGAAAAGCTGTTCATTCTTCTAAAGCTTATTTAGGGGAAAATGCAATTTATAAACTATTACCAGCTATAGAAGCCATAAAAAATATATCTTTGGAAGAAGTAGAAGGAGTTAAGGAAGCCATAAGTGTTAACTTAATTTCCGGAGGAACAGCGGACAATATAGTGCCAGATAAAGCAGAGATAAGTATTGATTGTCGTTTTGATCCCAAACTTTCTCAACAAGAAGTTATAGCTAGACTACCAGACTTTGGTGATCTAGAGTTTTTGGAAGATGGATTTTTCCCAGGGTTTGTTACAAACCCAAAGACAGAAATTCTATCTGATTTTATTACTCTAGTTGGCAGTACGAAGTTAGAACCATATTGGACCGATATTGCGCAGTTAGGATTACGCGGCATACCAGCCGTGAATTTTGGCCCAGGAAGTGCGGATCAAGCACATACTGCAGATGAGTTTGTCACTGTTTCTGATTTGAAATTTGTACGAGATAAGTTGGTAGAATTCCTAAAATAATTATAGTGACCAAGAGGATATGAAAACTCTTCTTATTGGTAACTTTGGTTCTGGAAATATTGGCGATGAGCTAATACTTTCCCAGGCGTTAGAAAAGCATCCAGAAGTAGTAGTAATGACTGTTAATGGTGAATTTTCGCAAGAATTTTGTGGTAGAAAATTAGAGACTATTCCTTTCCCACCAACAGGACTTAGAAGTGGGTTACATTATTTATTTTCTGCTGGTTATCGGAGAGAACTTAATTCTATTGTTGGGAAAGTAGATAAAGTTGTATTTCCAGGTGGGGGACTATTTGCGATTAAATTTAGAGCCTGTTTATTGTGGTTTTTAGTATTTGTGTGGGCTAGAAAATTAAAGTGTCCAATAGAATTTACTCATCAGGGAGTAGATGAGAGTCTGGGAATATTTAGTCGGATATTAACTAGATTTGTCTTATCTCGTTCAGATAAGATTACGGTTAGAGATGAAGTGTCCGTAAGGTCTGTACGAAATCTCTGTGGAAAAAATGTGGAAAACAGAGGTGACCTAGTCCAGGAGATTAAGACAGAAGTTTCTTCCCCCAAAGAAAAACTGATACTAGTTAATGCTCGTTCAAAATTTGCTTTAGATAACTTAAATAAGAGATTTGGAGATTATAAGAAGATATTTGTCGCCTTTGATAAAACAGACCAGAAGTTTGCTTCTAATCTAGAAGTTATTTACCCACAAACCAGAAGAGAAGTTTTAGATTTATTTAGGAAAGCAGAATATGTGGTAGGGGAAAGACTACACTTTTTAATCTTAGGAGAAATTTTTTGTGGTTCAGATAAGACCTTTGTTCTGCAGGAACCATATGCAGAAAAAGTGCAGAGTTTTTGTTCTGATAAAGGAATAAGGAATTACTTATCCAGTGTGAAGTGAGTTATGAGTTCCAGATTTTCTAATAAAGAAAATATCTTTTTCTCTACGAAATATTATTCGATAATCTTTATCAATTTTTATTTCATAGTAACTATATTTTTTAAATTTTCCTTTTAATGGTGCTATTGGGAACCGTAAATTTTTAGTACCATTTTTGGTAAGATACTCCAAACACTCTAATATTTTTTCTTTGATTCTTTTTGGTGATTTCTTAAATGATTTTTCGGCGTCTCGATGAATTTGTAATTCATACATTATTCAAGACCGATTATAGACTTCAAGTTGTTTTCATCAGTTATTTTGGTGTAATTTTCTGGGATGTCTTCATCTTCAAGATTGAGTGAGAATGGAATACCACGATTGGCAATGATTTTAGAAAAAAATAGATTAATTGCTTGAGAAGTATTTAATCCTAATTTGGTTAAAATTAATTCCGCTGATTGTTTGATATCAGGAGAAATACGAGCACGAACGATGGCATCTTTTGTAGTCATTTTTATGATTAAGACTATTTCTATGAAAATTGTAGCACAAGAGTGCTACAAAAGCAAGATTTTTTTGGTATTTATAAATACTAATTATGGGGCGGACGATGGGGATTGAACCCACGGCCATCTGGACCACAACCAGATGCTCTACCACTGAGCTACGTCCGCCGTAACGAAGCAAAATTTAAGTGTTTTTGAAAAAAAAGCAACTTTGCCAATCTTGATAAGTTCTTATTGGATATCAAAGAAATAAAAAAAGCTAAAAAACTTTTGATTTTGTATTGTTATTTTTGCATAATGTATATACAAAATAATATGATTTCTGAATGACTTTTGTAGAAAAGATTATTACAAAGTTCCTGAGAGATCCTGGATTAGTTAAGTACAAGGATATTGAGAAGATTTTATTCCATCTAGGATTTGAGAAGTCACAAGGAAAAGGAAGTCATGTTAAGTTCTCTCATCCAGATTGTGATCAGAAATTAATTTTCGCTCTCCATAACAATGATTGCAAAAAGGCTTACAAAAAAGACGTTCATAGTATGATCTTAAAAAATAAATTACTTCAACCATGAAAATCCCCTACACGATTACGGTTAAAAACAAAAAACATCCTTACTTTATTCAACCTAAAAAGGTTGAAGGGGAAGAGATGTTTTTCTTTGAATGTAAAGGAGCTGGTATATCACAACACTTTTATCCAGAGGACTTAGCCCAACTTTTAGTAGATTTGCCCCAATGGATATCAGAATATCAGCATGAACAGAAAGCAAAAAAAGCAGGTACAATTCTCTTCCGGGTAAAATTGGACGAGAAATTGGAGATTGAAAAAAAAGCTCATGAAAGCGGATATTCTAATATTTCCAGATTTATTAGAGATAAAGTGCTAGCATAAGATAAAATACTCGTGCTTTTAAATGAAAATCGGAATTGACGCTCGCATGTTCTCCAAGTCCTTTACGGGAATTGGACGATACAATTACGAGTTAACCAAAAGACTCTTCCAAAAAAGGGAAGACATTGAGTGGGTGTTATTTATGAATGAACCAGAGTTTTTGGAATTTAAAGCTCCCCGTAATGTAAAGAAAGTTCTAGTGAATGCGCATCATTACTCTCTAGCAGAACAATTCAGGTTTTTAAATATCCTTAAGAAGGAGAAATGTGATTTAATCCACTTCACACACTTCAATGCTCCCATTCTCTACAAGGGTAAGTTTGTAACTACCATTCACGATACTCTTATTTCCTTCTATCCAGGAAAGAAGATGAATTCTTGGTGGCGGAAATTAGCGTATAACAAGGTTATTAAACACACCGTTAATGATGCGGTTAGAGTTATTACTGTTTCAGATAACACCAAGAATGATGTTATTAAGCTCTTCAATATTGCTCCTCAAAAAATTACTAAAATCTGGAATGGAATTGGGGAGGAGTTTTATGAAGTATCTGACTTAGAGAAAAAGACCGTGAAGGAGAAGTTTGGCCTAGGAAAGGATTTTCTACTCTACACTGGTAACTGGCGGGAACACAAGAACTTGGTTAGGCTACTGAGAGCCTTTAAGAAAGTTCTGGAAAAAGGGCATTCTCCCTTGCAATTGGTTATTACTGGTAAATCAGATCCATATTACCCGGAAGTCTTGGAAACAATCAAAGAATTAGAACTGCAAGACAAAGTAAAACTTCTGGGGCTGGTTAGTGAAGAAGATTTGGTACGGTTATATAACACGGCTAGTGTTTACGTTTTCCCCAGCCTCTACGAAGGTTTTGGACTTCCTCCTTTAGAAGCTATGAAGTGTGGTACTCCGGTAGTAGCTTCCCATGTTTCTGCTATTCCAGAGGTTTGCGGAGATGCTGTTCTTTATTTTGATCCAGAAAATATCTTAGATATGGCCGAAAAAATAAATTTACTACTAACAGACTCTACTTTACAACAGGATTTAGTTAAGAAGGGTTATGAACATGTTAAACAGTTTTCCTGGGAGAAGTGCGCAAGCGAGACTTTGAAAATTTATGATTCGGTCTTAGAATAATTCCGTGCGTAAATTTATTTCGGTTCTCGTACTAGTAGGGTATTATATTATAATATGCCAAACTGCTTTAGCTAAGGTAGATGAGAATTTTCGGAAAGGTTTTCCAGAATTAGTTAAAAACCTTTGTGCTTCTACTATTGATTTTGACTTGGATAATGATTTTGCATCTACTAAAGACATTTTCCATTATCGGGTAAATTGTCTCTTTAACGATGCTATGACCGAGAGTGTCAAAGGAATCAATAAGGAAGTAACAGATATCTTTGGAGCAGAACTTTGGGCACTAGATGCTCCTCCAGAAGAAAGAGCAGAATGTCAGGGAATGCTTAATGAAACCCAGGGAATACAGCAGAATATTCGTTTACAGAATGATTTGCCTCCCACTATTTGTGACATTACCGATGAGTACGATACCGTAAAAGTATCATATTCTGCTTGTCGGGTCGCAGAGACGGTTTGGTCGGAATGGTGTGGCTACCAGAAGTATCTATGGGCTAAGAAGAAAGATGATCAGTCGCTGTTTAAGACTAAAGCAGGGCAGACTTTAGAGGATCTAGGAACAGCACAAAATACTTTAGTTGAGGAAATTAATCAGGAGACAGATAAAACACATCAAGCTTTACTAGATACCATTTTCTTCTACCAAACTTTCGAACAAGATTATCGCTTGCATGCTTGGTTGGTGTCCATAAAACAAGGACTTTATCTAGCAAATTCAAAGATAGAAGTCTTGCAGTGGATTATAAAAACCTGGCCAGACAAATTTATTAATGCCCAACGTAACGGCTAATGAAAAAATATTTATTACTAGGTACCATTTTTCTAACCACGACTTGCTTCGCGGTTACCAAGATGTATCCAGATGTTCTAACTCCTAAAGACAAAGAAGATGGACTTGCAACTTTGCAGGGCTTACAGGAAATGTATTCTAGAATTTATATGGATGTCCATGAAGAAGACAATACCGAGATATTGAGTCGGGTTGGACAGCATGGTACAGGGTTTGGTGAAGAACTTACTGAAAGTGAAAAAAACACCCTACAAGAACTAAGTGTTCCCAATCTGAGTCATGAGAAAAGAGCTTCACTAGAAGGGCAAGTGGGAACCTCTCTGGAACTGTCACAACTTTATGAATACGAAAAAGATCTACTTCGGTTGGAGAATAATCTAGCGAGACGTAATGGGTTGAGGAGTATCTTTAGGAATGGTACGGATAAGGATTCTCCTTTTGATGTCATCCAAGATTTACACCTCCTAGACGAACTTTTCCATGGTGAAAAATTTGCAGAACAAAAACCAGTCGATCCTTTCTTTTTGGAATATGAGCAGGCGCAAAAGGAATATCAGGAAGAATATCAATATGATTATGTTCTAGAAAAAGAACCTTGGCAGGATCAACGAGAAGAAAATCTCACAGAACTTTTCCTAGATTTCACCAAGAGGAAATATGAGGATCCAACCCGTTCTCTGACCGGACGTTTATTCTGGTTGGAATCAGTACTAGCCGAACTTGCAAAATACCCGTTAGTGGGTGGTATTGCTACCAAAAGTATTTTTGAACCAGGACTGGAGGCGGGAATTTCTGGTGATTCTGCAGCAGGAATTCATCCTACGGATGTTCCTTTTCCAGACAAAACTCCTTTGGAATACGAACAAGTCAAAGAAGAAAAACCAGGTAATAAGTATGCAGAATATCTACAAAACATAGTCAAATCTAGTTTTCTGGAACGTAATGAATTAGGAGGGAAAGATGTTCCACAGGTTTTATTTGAGTCAGGAGTGAATGATTCTCAGGAAGAAGAAGAATTTGCGACCAAAATGAGAGAGTTCAGTGAAAATTCAGAACTAGGTATTGCCGATGAGGAAAAAAGAACTTTGGTTAAGATTCTGACTAACTTTAACGAGGACCTTCGTTCCTTCACTAAACAATTAATAGAAATTAATCGTATTTTTGAAAAAGACTTTCTAACGAAACCACAAACATAAATGAATGAATTTATAATGAGTTTGGCCTTTCTTTTAACCCCTTTCCAAAAAGGAGCAGAGTTTATTACACAGTATGCTAAAGATCTTAAAGCGCAGGCAACCATTTCCGAAGTCTGGAATGAGTATGTTCAAGAAAGCAATATAATTAAACGTCGTTTCGAAGATTTTGAATTGAAAGCAGAAACCAGAAAAGGTTTTGAAAACCTCCATGCAGAATGGGTTACAGATTACGAATACCTAATTCGTAGTACCCAACATTCTGGAATCTATACCCAGCAATTTCAAAGTATCTTACAAGACGGTTTAGGAATTGTAGAAACAGGGACTTTGATGCAAAAGAATGGGGGAGAAAAAGAAACAGATATTAATCAGGAACTACAAGATGCTTGGCAGTCAGCCTGTAAGGTTTGTCGGAAACAAAAGAGTTCTGTTAAGTGTGAAGGGTGTTAAGAAATGATTATGGATAAAATTTGCTTTTGTTTTTACAGAAAATTATCTAGCCCTAGAACTGGAAGGGTTAACCAACTAGATTAATTCAGAAACTATTAATTTCCTAGAAGAATTGTGAGAAAAAGTAATCTTGATAGATTTTTAGACTTTTGGGTAAGAGTCTTTATTCCGTAATTAAACTTTTAATGATTTTAATCATTAGCTCTTTGTCCTTAGGATTGGTCTGAGCTATCAGTAGGGCTAGCGCCACTAAAGCGTTGTCATTAATTTTTCTCTCGCCTGATTTTTTAAAAAGATAATTTGATTTATCTAAAAAGTAGATAAATAAAAATGAAGCAGTTCTTTTATTACCATCAGTGAACGGATGATCTTTGATGATGAGATATAGTAAATGTGAGGCTTTATCTTCAATCATTGGGTAAAGTTCTTTTTTATCAAAAGTTTGGTACAAGCCTTTAATAATTCCGGAAAAACTTTCATCTCTTTTTTGACCAAATAAACTACTGGCCTCTTTTTTAGCGATCAATTCTTTTTTAATTTCGATTATAGTTTTTTCGCAATCTTCGTATTGCAATACGAAATTTGTTTTTTGTCCTTTCTGTGTCTTTAAATTCCCCGTATCGTATTGTTCAAGGATAGAGAGGGTTTTAGAATAATTTGCTAGTATATTGAATATTTCTGCTTCCTGACCTTGTAATAATTCTTCCTGGGATTGTTTTTGGAGAAATGAAACAGTTTCTTGTAGTTCGTGGAATTTGTTTTTGACTTCTAAAAGTCTTTTTTCATTGATGGCGTATCCTTTGAGGAGGTATTGTTTAAGAATTTTTGTTGCCCATTTTCTAAAATGTATAGCTCGGGATGAATTTGTACGATAACCGACAGCTAGAATTACATCTAAACTGTAAAAATTTACTAGCTTATCTGAATTTGGAATGTGCATTTTTTGCACATTGCTTTTTTTGGTTATCTCTTTATCAGCAAAAATTTTGTTGATATGTTTGGTGATAACAGATCTTTCTTTACCAAAAAGTGTAGAAATTTCATTTTGCATCAGCCATACTGATTCTTTTTTAAAATAAACTTTTAACTCAGCCTCATTTTTTGAAGTTTTGTAAATTACTATTTCACCTTTTGATAAATTATCTTTCATCACAGATTATTATTGCAATTCTAAGGTGCTTCTCCAAATATTTGAGATACTGAATTTAATCTTACTTTAATGGTTTCCTGCTTAGATTATTTTTTAAGACTAGAGGTTTTTTCCGTGACACTTCTTGAATTTCTGACCACTTCCACAAGGACAAGGATCATTTCGCCCAGCTTTACTGTATTTATCGCCTAGTTTTTCTGCAACCATAGATCTTCCGGAATCATCATTGGCATTAATTACTCTAACCGCGGAATTACTTTTCTGACTAGATTTTGGTTCTATGGTATTTGCGAGAGTTTTATCTATTTCATCGATATTAGTTTCTGCGTCAGAGTAGTCACTAGTTTCCATCTCCATGTTTTGTCTAAATTCCACCCGAAAGAGGTTTTGGATAGATGCTCGGCGACTGTTAATAAGTAAGCGTTGGAACATTTCAAAAGCTTCTCTTTTGTATTCCATAACGGGATCTCTTTGAGCGTAACCAGAAAGAGCGACTCGGTCGCGGAGGGTGGTCATAGAATTAATGTGTTCTAACCAAAGTTCGTCGATAGAGCGCAGAACGACGTATTTAGCAATCTTATCTACCTGGTCTTCTGGTAGTGATTTTTGTTTCTGGTCCCAAGAGGTTAGAAGATAATTCCTCAGGCTTTCCGTCATCTCATCGCGATGAGTGAAAGCTTCTAGTTCTTCTAGAACGAGAGAGTCTTTTTCTGGCAGGTGAATAGCGTTCATGGTTTCAAAAACCTCTTTGACGTCCCATTTGCTGTCAGCATCTGGACTTGGACAATGCGTAGTAACAATTTCTGTTACTAGTTCACCAATCATGACTTCAATATCTTCCAAGATTAATTCAGAACCAAGTAGTTTGCGACGTCTGGCATACATCTTTTCTCGGTGGACGTTCATCACATCATCGTATTGGACAACGTGTTTACGAGCATCAAAATGAAAACCTTCTATTTTCTTTTGGGCATTTTCTACCGATCTAGAAATAATATTATTCTGTACGGGTTCATCTTCTGGCATATTAAGACGATCCATTAGCGCCGACATCTTTTCTCCCCCAAAACGACGCATGAGATCATCTTGCATGGAAATATAGAATTGAGAAAAACCAGGGTCTCCTTGTCGTCCAGATCGTCCTCGGAGCTGGTTATCTATCCGTCGAGATTCGTGTCTTTCTGTTCCTAGGATAGCTAGTCCTCCTACTTCTTTGACTCCTTCGCCCAGTTTAATGTCTGTTCCTCGTCCTGCCATATTGGTCGCAATGGTTACAGATCCTTTTTGTCCGGCTTGAGAAACAATTTCTGCTTCTCGTTCGTGTTGTTTAGCGTTGAGAACTTCGTGAGGAACACCAGCTTGTTTAAGTGCTTGGGAAAGTAGTTCTGATTTATCTATATTTATGGTTCCAATTAGTACTGGTTGTCCTTTTTTGTTTAATTCTTGTACTTCTTTTACTAAAGCCGTAAATTTCCCACGTTCATTTTTAAAAATCTTATCTGGTAAATCTTGTCGGACACAAGGATCATTAGTAGGAATAACAATAGTGTCTAACCGATAAATCTTAGCGAATTCTTCCGCTTCTGTTTCTGCGGTTCCGGTCATTCCGGCTAGTTTGTCATATAATCTAAAATAGTTCTGGAAAGTAATAGTGGCTAAGGTTTTGGATTCCCTTTGAATTTCTACTCGTTCTTTAGCTTCTAACGCCTGATGTAGTCCATCAGAATAACGTCGTCCGGGCATGAGACGACCGGTAAATTCATCGACAATAAGGACTTGTCCATCTCTTACTACATAATCTTTGTCTTTCTCAAATATGACGTTAGCCTTAAGGGCATTCTCTATGTGATGAACTTCTTCAAAACCACTTTCGGTAAAAAGGTCTTTGGAGCCAATTAGTTCCTCTAATTTGGCGATTCCTTTTTCACTCAAGGTGGCTGCTTTCATCTTGAGATCAATATTATAATCTTCGTTTTCTTTTAATTGCGGAATAATTTGGGCATAACGGGCATACTTTTCTGTGCTTTCTTCTGCTGGAGCAGAGATTATTAAAGGGGTTCTGGCTTCATCAATAAGGATGGAGTCCACTTCATCCACAATGGCATAGTACATTTCTCTCTGTACTAGTTCTTTAGGATCTTGGGCCATATTGTCCCGGAGATAGTCAAAACCAAATTCGTTGTTGGTTCCGTAGGTAATGTCAGAACCATAAGATTCTCTTCGTTCCTCATTATCTTTACCGTGCACTATTACTCCCACAGATAATCCACAGAATTCATATACAGGACGCATCCATTCGGCGTCTCGTTGGGCGAGGTAGTCATTAACAGTAATAACATGCACTCCTTTGCCGGTGAGGGCATTAAGAATTACAGGCATGGTACAAACTAAGGTTTTACCTTCTCCAGTTTTCATTTCTGATATTTTTCCCTGATGTAAAACAATACCTCCAATAAGTTGGACATCATAGGGAATCATATTCCACTCTTGATCTTTACCACGGACTTCAAAAGATTTCCCTACTAATCTACGACAAGCATTTTTTACTCCGGCAAAAACGTCAATGAGTAGATCATCTACTCTAGTGGGATCTGCTGTTAATTCCTCCTGCCAAGAAGCAAATAGGTCTTTAATCTCCTTTTCTGATAGCTTCTGATATTCCTCTTCCCTTTGATTTATTTGTGTAACTAGGGGTTGTAGTTTTTGTAGTTGTTTTTGGTTGTAATTACCAAAAACAGAATCAAAGATTTTTTGGATCATGTTGTTTGGATTCTAGGCAAAGATGGGAAGATTACAAGGTTAAGAAACCTCCAAAACTGTGTTGATTTTAATAGTACATTATGATATAATATCCAGATGGATTTTGAACAAATTGTCGCTACCGCTGGTCAGAACAAAGCTTCTGACATTCATTTTGTGCCTGGGAAGCCAATCTTCTTACGGATTAATTCTGCCATGGCTCCACTAGGGCAAGAGGCGCTTACTACAGAACAGATTCAGCAACTTATCGATCCGTTAATACCAGCTGCACAGAAAGAAGTTTTGCAAAAAAATCGCCAAGCAGATTTTTTGACTATTACTAAGGCTGGAGTTCGTTTGCGAGCTAATGTGTTCTTCCAAGAACATGGCATGGCTGCTACTTTTAGACTAGTGTCTCAATCTGTACCAGAGTTTAAGAATTTAGGATTTCCGCCCTTTGTGCAAGAGATGCTCATGAAGATGAGACAGGGGCTAGTGCTTATTGTGGGGCCTACTGGACAAGGAAAATCTACTACTATGGCTTCCATTCTCCAATCTAGACTTGCTACTAAAACAGAAAACATCATTACGATAGAGGACCCAGTAGAATATGTAATTAATTCTGCCAAAGGAGTTATCCACCAAAGAGAAATAGGAAGAGATGTAGTTAGTTTTGAAGACGGTATTAAAGCTTCCCTGCGTCAGGATCCAGACCTTCTAATGGTCGGAGAAATGAGAAATTTGGAAACAATTTCTGCTACTCTAACTATGGCAGAAACAGGACACGGAGTAATTTCTACTCTCCACACTAATAACGGGCCAGAAACAATTACCAGAATCATAGATATTTTCCCAGCAGATGCTCAAGACCAGATTAGGTCTCAGTTAGGATCTACTTTGAAAATGATTATTTCCCAACGACTTATTCCAACTATAGATGGTAAGGGATTAGTACTAGCTTATGAAATTCTTACTTCTAATTACGCTATCCAAAATTACATTAGGACTAATAAGGTTTTCCAGATTCCAAATGTTCTACAAACAGATGCTTCTGGAGAGATGGTGCAATTTGAACAATCTCTAGCGGGACTGGTGATGAATAAACGCATTAGTAAAGAAATTGCGGAAGAATATGCGCAAGATGTGGACCAGTTGAAGAACATCCTAATTGCTAACGGGATAAAATAGTTTATTATATTATAATATAATAAAAAACAATTGATAATTTGCTCTAGCTGATTGATAATGCCTCTACATGGGCAAGCAGTTTGTTAATTTGCATACGCATTCATATTATTCGTTGCTTGAGGCCTCCAGTAGCCCTAAAGAGATTTTACAAAAAGCAAAGAGTTTGGAATATCCGGCAGTAGGACTAACAGATTCTGGTAGTGGTTATGGACTGATAGATTTCTATGAGCAAGCCCAGAAATTAAAAGATATTAAGCCAATTTTAGGAGCAGAGATTTTTGTGGCGAGAGATTCTCGTTTTGAACGTCGGGCTGGAATAGATGGTCGGGAAGGTCATGTTGTCCTAATTGCCCAAAACAAAACTGGTTATCAGAATTTATTAAAACTAATTTCTCATGCTTACATTGATGGGTTTTATTATAAATCTAGAGTAGATTTCGAACTTCTAGAGAAATACAAAGAAGGACTCATTGCTCTGACTGGGGCAACTGGTGGGCTTATTGGGAAAGCTCTGGTTCGGCATGGGGAAAAGAAAGCCCAGGAAGTTTTTGATAAACTTCTTGGTATTTTTGGAAAAGACCATTTATTTGTGGAATTGGTTTCTAGGGATTCTCAGGAACAAAAAACTCTTAATGAACTTAAATTAAAATTAGCTAAAAAATCTGGAGCCAAGATTATTGTTTCTTCGGATGCTCGGTTTATAGAGGAAGATGATGAAGAAGCGGCAGATACTCTTTTCTGCATTGGGAAAAATATGCAGGTGGACACTCCAGGACGAAAGAAATTCGCTAAAGGAAATTTCTTCAAGTCTTGGGAACAAATAGAAAAAGAACTAGTGGGATATATAAACCAGGATTTGTTGGAAGAGGCTAGAGAACGCACTTTAGAAATAGCAGAAAGTGTGAATTTAGAAATAAAATTTGGTCAAAATCTATTACCGCATTTTTCAGTAGAACAGGGGGAAACAGAAGCTTCTCAATTACGGAAGAATTGTGAAGCTAATTTAGAAAGAAGGTACGGAAATAAAATATCTAAGGAGGTTAAGGATCGTTTGGATTATGAGTTAAGTATTATTGGCAAAATGGGTTTCGAGGCCTATTTCTTAATCGTGGCTGATTTTATTCGTTTTGCGAAAGCTAACGGTATTGCAGTAGGGCCAGGAAGGGGATCGGCAGCTGGATCCATAGTATCTTACCTGCTGGGAATTACTTCTATTGATCCACTCCAATATGAACTTCTTTTTGAAAGGTTCCTTAACCCAGAAAGAATCTCTATGCCAGATATCGATATAGATTTTTCAGATGAAAGACGAGATGAAGTATTGCAGTATGTTATTGAGAAATATGGAGCAGAAAAGGTTTCCAGGGTTTGTACTTTTGGAACGATGTCGGCTAAAGCAGCTCTCAAAGATGTGGGAAGAGCACAAGGAGTATCTTTCGCAGAAATGAATGCTTTAACGAAAATTCTTCCCAATCGTCCCGGATTTACTTTAGATGATGCAGCGAAGATTAAAGATTTTAAGGTTCTTATTGATGCCAAATCTCACTTACGAAAGGTTTTTGATGTCGCTAAGAAATTGGAGGGATGTGTTCGTCACTTATCTGTTCATGCCTGTGCGGTGGTTATTGGTCAAGATGACTTAACTTGTTCTACTCCTTTGCAGTGGGCACCTGGAGATGAAGATATTAAGATTACCCAATTTCCTTATCAACAATTAGAACATTTAGGACTACTAAAGATGGATTTCTTGGGACTTAAGAATTTATCGGTGTTAGAAAAAGCTATTGCTAATGTCCAAGTTACGACGGGAGAGAAATTAGACCTATTAAAAATTCCTATCGATGATCGAGTTACTTTTGACATGATGGCTAGAGGAGAAACTACGGGAGTTTTCCAATTTGAATCTGCTGGAATGAGGAGATATCTCAAAGAACTGAAACCCACCGAATTTGAAGATCTTGTGGCGATGAATGCTTTGTACAGGCCTGGACCAATGGAATACATCCCTACTTATATAGCGGGTAAACATAATCCTAAAAAAGTTAAGTATGCGCATAAGGTTTTGGAACCAATTTTGCAGAAGACTTATGGAATTGCGGTCTACCAAGAACAAGTATTAAAAATTGCTCAAGTCTTTTCTGGTTTCTCTTTAGGAGAAGCAGATATTTTACGGAAAGCGATTGGAAAGAAAATTGCTTCCATTCTAGCTAAACAACGAGAACATTTCATTGAGGGGGCTATTGCTAAAAAATTCGACAAGAAACTAGCGACTAAGATTTTTGATGAAATTGTAGTACCGTTTTCTGGTTATGGATTTAACCGTTCTCATGCGGTTTGTTATGCTAGAATTGCTTATGAAACGGCCTACCTTAGAGCAAATTACCCTGTGGAATTTATGGCCGCCATGATGACTACCGATCGCAATAATACCGATCGGATAGTACTGGAAATGAACGAGTGTAATGCGATGGGTATTGAGGTTTTACCACCGTCGGTTAATGAATCTGGTGCTCACTTTACTGTGATTTACGATCCCGTAAATGAGGAACAAACCTCTTTAACAGAAGATTCTTTAACAGAACAGAAGTCGATCAGGTTTGGATTGACTGCTATTAAGGGCATGGGGGAAGAGACAGTAAACCAGATTATTTTCGAAAGAAATAAAAACGGTGAATTTGAATCTCTTCAAGATTTTGCTAAACGAGTTCCCACCAAACTTATTAATAAAAAAACGTTAGAAGCTTTAGCTTTCTCGGGTGCTTTAGATGAATTTGGGGATCGGAAGGCGATTGTGGATTCTCTAGATGATTTAGCTAAGTTTGCTAAAGAACATCAGGAGAAAAGTACTGCAGGACAAATTGGACTTTTTGGTGGTACAGATAGTAGTTCCATAGAATTTGCGCTCAAAGATTCAGTAGCACAAAAAGAAGATATTCTCGCTTGGGAAAGAGAGAGTCTTGGTCTTTTTGTGACGGATCATCCACTTAAAGGAATGGGTAGTTATTTTGCTAAATACGGGACTCTCATTGGTACTCTTACTGACACCGAAGATGGTGGGCAAAAAAGAACTCTCCATGGAATTGTGACAGGTAGTAGGAAGATTGTGACTAGGAATGGTAAGAATATGGCTATTCTGACTATCGAAGATACTTCTGGAAAAATAGAGTGTGCAATTTTTCCCCAAACCTATGAATCTATTCCCCAAAATGCTTTGGAAGTTGATGCATTTCTGAGGGTGCGTGGCAAGATAGATGAACGAAATGGTCTGCTAAACATGATTGTTGATGAAATAAGAGTGGGGGACTTGCAAGAAGTAGCTAAAAAACAAATTTTAGAAGGAGCGGATGGGATAGCGACAAGCAAGATAGAAAGATTTGTAGTTAAGATTCCTGAAGGCACTACAAAGGAAAAGGTAGGGGAGTTAAAGAGTCTTCTAGCCAAATCTAAAAACGAGGAGGGAATAGTAGTGGAGGTTCAAATAGAAGGGAAGAACGTAGAATTACCCTTCAAAGTTGCGGTAGACGACAAACTGAAGAAAATGGTAAAAGAAATTTTACAGTAAATTTGCTCTAAAATTTTTGTTTTTTTATTTTCTCCCTATAATCTAAGCTACCTTTAACTTTTTACTTATGAGGAAAATAATGATTGCTTTCGTCTTAGGGTTATTTTTAATCCCTTCTTGGTCTTTTGCCCAGATAGCTGGACCAACTAGCCAAGCTTCTTACTGGAACAAACTCAAGAAGAAAAATACTCCATCTATCTCTACTAGGTCAGTACGAAGAACAAATTACAATGAGAGTATGAGGAGAATGTCAGATAGAATAGAAATTAAGGCAGGAGAAAGAGATGTTATGGAAGAAAAAATGGAAGTAGAGGAGAAAAAAATAATGCCTCCTCGTCCGGAACCAATGGATGATGGTAGTACGATGATGCGTCCAGAAGAGGATCATCCAGTGGATGTGATGGAAAAAGATTATCCAGATATGAATGATAACGATGATTCGGAGTTAAGAAATTTAGAAGAAAAATTAAAAGATATTAGGTAGCAAATTAAGGATTTAAGAGAAAAAGAAAGAGATATCATGGATGACTTAAAAGACTTTAGAGAAAACAGAAAAGAACAATTAAAAGACAAATGGGAAGAAAAAGGTGACACTTGGAAAGTAGATAAGATGGAAGAACGGGAAGGTATGAGAGAAGAAGATCGGATGGAGAGAGAGGCTTTTATAGAAAAAAATAAAGAAGTAAGAACCGATTGGCGAGAAGAAAACAAAGCCGATCGAGAAGAATTTAGACAAGATTGGCAGAAAGAATTGGAGATGCGTCGACAAGAAAAAATGCCAGAATCAGATAGGGCTTCGGAAGATAACGTAGATGCGGCAGGTAACTATAATGAAGAAATGAGATTCGAAGACGATTCTAATTATATAGAGAGGGAAGAAATGGTGGAGACGAAAGAAGCGAAGACTTTCTTGCAGGACGATACATATGAAAAAGAAGTAGAAACAGGGTATTACAGTGAAATTCCTAGAATTTCTTATTGGCCAGGAAAAGTGAATCGTCATACTGAAAATGGTGTTTGGAAGACAGATCCAGATGGTGTTTCGGGATCAACAATAGATAAACTTACTTACTGTAAAAAGTGGTATCCAAATACTAATGATGTCAGAGAGTACAAAAAAGAAATGATCCGTGATTGGAGAGACCGTGGAAATACACAAAGGGCTGAAATACGTCATTTGTATGACCAGGAAGTTTTATCCTATGAATGTGTACAGAAAAAGGAGGTGAGTAATTTGAAGGAAGAAACTAATGTTTCTTCTCAAGGACTATTTCCTCCTGCTACCAGTCTGCAACAGTCTTTAATCAATTCAGCATCATTAAATAGATTAAGATCAAGGAACGCTAAAGCTAATACTAAGCTAATGAAATTTAGAACTATTAGGAACGGACGTCGTTAATAATTACGTGATTTATAAAAAAAGCCCTCGCCTTTCCGAGGGCTTTTTGATACGCTCAGACTGATGAAGGTCTTAATCTTAGCCGGAGGATTTGCTACTCGTCTTTGGCCCCTAACAGAATGTCGCGCTAAACCACTACTTCTTTTAGACGGGAAGACTATTTTGGCTCATATTCTAGAAAAAGTTCCTGCTCATGCTGAGATTTATTTGTTAACTAATCAGGCTTTTGAACAGGACTTTAGAAAAGAACTGGATTTTCTAAAGAGACAAAACTATAAAATATTTTGTGAGGATGCTTATTCAGATGGAGATAAATTAGGAGCACTAAAAGCTATTTCGGTGGCTATTACAGAATTTAATATCCAAGAGAATGTTTTTGTACTTGCGGGAGATAATATATTGCCAGAATTGGATTTATCTTCTTTGGAAGTAAATGAAGATGAAGCTTGTCTGGCAGTAAGAGAAGTAGATAGTATTCATGAGGCAAAAAAATTTGGTGTGGTAGAAGAAAAAAATGGCGAGGTTGTGGCCTTTGCCGAAAAACCAGAGGAACCTAAATCTAAACTCGTGTCTACCGGATTTATATCAATTGGGAAGAATCTTTTTGATATTTTACACAAGTTTTCCACCACCTCTCCAGACGCCTTGGGAGCAATTTTTCCAGAATTTTTACAACAAGAAAAGAGAGTTTTAGCTACTGAGGTTTCAGGCCCTTGGTTTGATGTCGGTAGCTTTGAAACTTATTTAGAAGCTCATAAGACACTACAGGAATCCAACTGCAAGAGACAAGAGAATGTTACTGAAAGCTCTAACAAGTTTTCTGGCAAAGTTTTTTTAGGAAAAAATGCGGTGATTAAGAATTGTAAGATTTTAGATTCTATTATTTATCCGAGCGTAAGATTGGAGAACTGTCATATTTCTCAAAGTGTTATAGATGAGGGGTGCCATCTAAGAGGATTAGACTTAAATCGCAAACTAATTAGGAAAGGGACTACTCTAGTGAATAATTAATTATATTATAATATAATAATTTCTTAGACAAAAACAGAGATTTTTTCTTGGATGAAATTTTTTGTGGTATAATTTAAAAAATAAAAATAAATATGATTTCAACTGCTTTTGCTCAGAGTCCTAGTGGGGAAACTACTTCTAATGTTTTGAAGGAGTTTATTACCGCTATTCCTTTTTGGATTGCGGCTTTAGCAGTAGTAATTGTTTTTTACATTCTATCTGCTGCCGTACAAAAAATTGTGGTGTATCGGATTACCCAAAAAATGCAGCATGAACTAAATAAAGAGGGAGTAATCCTAATTGGTCGTACAGTTAAGTTTTTCATTGTGCTTTTGGGAGTAATTATTGCCTTTGCAATAGTGGGAATAAATATTGCCGCTATTATTGGATTCCTTTCCTTGGGTGTTGGTTTTGCCCTGAAAGATTTGTTATCTAATTTTATTGCTGGGGTAGTAATCCTTACGCAAAAGAAGTTCCATATTGGAGATACAGTTAAAATAGGGGATATAGTTGGAAAGGTTTTAGAAATAGAAACAAGAACCACAGAAATCCAAGCTTTTGACGGTACAGTACATATTATTCCTAATGCAGATTTATTAACTTCTGTGGTTCAGAATTATACTGCCAAGGAATTTCGTCGGATCGAATTCAGTGTTGGGGTGCATTATGATACCCCGCTCAAGGAGGTTGTGGATTTAACTTTAAAATCCGTTATGACACATGAGTTAGTTGTTCCAGAACCAAAGACCGTAGTTATTGTTTCTGAATTTGGTGATTCTTCTATTAATTTAATTGTTAGATTCTGGATTGAATCTGCTGGAAGCAAACCATGGCCTTCCATACTTTCTGAAGTAATGCAGAAGTTGAAGAAAGATTTTGATACCGCTGGAATTACTATTCCATTCCCAATGAGAACTCTGACTTTAGATTCTTACGACCGAAATATTTTACGGGCTTTTAATTTACCAGACGAAAAACCAAAGTTTTCTTTTGGAACAGGAGGAAGTAAACCAGTAAAAATAGAAACAAGAACCACAGAAATCCAAGCTTTTGACGGTACAGTACATATTATTCCTAATGCAGATTTATTAACTTC
>JAIPIW010000015.1 GCA_021734525.1 Candidatus Altimarinota bacterium
GGATACTTTGTGTCAACGGTAGGGATAAATGAAGCCATAATCAAAAAATATATCGAAGAACAGGGAAAAGAAGATTTTGGACAAGCGGAGCTTGAATTGGGTTGAAGCCACGGGTCTACCGACCCGTGGAGACCTTCACAATATGGGAATTAATTTACTGTAATAAATATAACTTGAAAAGGAGGAAGCGATGAGTCTCAGAATGAAATATATTCTGTCCATAATTGCGATGGGAATAGGTATTTTAGGCGCATTCTTATTTTCCATTGTGCTTTCATGGAGAATAACCATAATGAAAGCTCCAGTGGTGGAAGCTGTTGGTAATATTGTCATAATATTAGTTTTCATAATATTGGCGATATTAGGATATTTCTTTGTTAATAAAGGGGCGAGACAAGTAGGTGCCATTTTTGCTCAACAAATAACAGGAAATGAGTTACAGATTTTGGTTGATATTTGGGAAGAAGTAGCGAGTTTAATCCCAATAGCTAGTTGGAATGAAGCTAAGAAACTTATTTCCTCAAAAATTACTTGGAACACGGCAAGAAATATGATCGAGTTCCTTGATAATTCTTTATTGTGTGGAGAGTCTGTTTTTAAACTTGGAAGGGATGCGGTACCTGTAATTTCTCAAAATTTTCATAATTTTTTGCTGAAATTTCAAAAATGTTTATCCGAAGAAGATTTAAAGAGGGCTGTTCTTATTCTCCAGGAGGGTTATAATTTGAGGAAGAGTTCTTGAGTGGAGCAGAATTTCATAATTCGCTGCCAAATAGTTTTAGGACTATTTGGCAGCGACGTTAACTTTTAATAATATAAGTGAGTTTATTTGCTATTTATATTAAAATATGTTAAAATAATCGGAAGATTTAAAAATGAAAAAGCAATCTAGTGATCAGATTTTAGGACTGCAAAAGTATTTTCTACTCTTGTCAGTACTTCTTTTTGTTGGACTGCTTTTTAAGTTTTTGTCTCCTTTTTTGGGAACTCTCTTTATTGCTACAGTACTAGTAACTGCTATCCATCCCTTCTACGAATGGATTATGAAGAGATTAAGATTAAGAAGGGGACTAGCGGCTTTATTAACCTTGCTAGCAGTTGTGGTTGTTATTCTAGCTCCCTTAACGTTCTTTTTCTTCTCTTTGGTAGAACAAGCTGCCGAAGCATATAAGGTGGTTAACGGTCATATTACAGAAATTATCCAAAGTGATTCCACACTTCCTTTCTTAGATAAATATCCCAAGTTACAAGAATGGGTAGAAAAACTAGCCCCACTTTCTGTCGAAGAAACACTATCTATGATTGGTAATGCCGTGGGAAGTATTAGTACCTTTCTTTTTAGCCAAGCCGCCAATATTGTGTAGCACGTTACGGTGGTTCTTTTACACTTAGTAGTCTTTGTTTTAGCGATCTTTTACTTCCTAAAAGATGGAGCAAAACTAATGGCTTATATTAGATCTCTCTTGCCACTCAAGCCTACATACCGTCAGGAGCTCTTTACCAAAATGCACGACCTAATGAATTCCATTATCTTTGGAATCTTTGGAGCGGCTTTAGCGCAAGCAGCTACTCTTGGTTTGGGTTTGGCACTAACGGGAGTAGATAATGCTTTATTTTGGAGTGCTCTGGGAGCTCTTTTTGCTCCAATTCCATATGTTGGAATTGGTCTTATCTGGGTTCCTATGGTGATCTCTCTTTTTATTGGTGGTCATACTGGAAGTGCTATTTTCTTAATCATCTGGTGTGAACTCTTAGTTGTTAATGTAGATAATATCGTCAAACCATATCTTATTGGGGTCAGAACAATGCTTCATCCTTTTGCAGTATTGCTCGTAATTTTTGGTGGAATAATGGCTTTTGGACTAAAAGGACTTATTTTTGGTCCCTTTGTCTTAACCATGGCTCTAGCCTTTATGCATATTTATAGAATGGAATATCAGTCGGTATTAGAGGAAAAGCAAAAGAAATAGTTATATTATAATGTAGTGATAGTTGTTTAAGTCCTATTTGACTTTTTAGTATGAAGAAATAGCATACCGACGTTCTTTTGGCTGTGGTTGGTTATTATATATCGGGGTGTAGCTCAGTTGGCTAGAGTACATGGTTTGGGACCATGGGGCCGGAGGTTCGAGTCCTCTCACCCCGACCAGAAAAAATAAAGACAAAAATAAGAGATAAAATTATCTTGATTTTTACGTATTTATAAGCCAAAATCCGCGCCGATGAAAAACAACAACCGTAAGAAGGGAGCAGACCAGAAATCAGTTTTTTTTATGGGCTTCATTCTTTTTTCAGTAGGGGTTAGTGGTTTTTTTCTTTTGACCGGAATTTTTCAACGAGGGAAATTAGATAGGATATTTTCCCAAGAAGTAGCTGTTTTTACTGAAGTTAAATTAAATTCTTCTTCTCTTAAGAAGCTAAAGGCTCTTTTTCCGGAAGCAGATCTAGAAGTCTTGGGAAACGACTTAACTGGTAATCGTTTTAATCTCCAAGAAGACCTTGCTCCTTGGATAGGACCAAGGGTGGGACTAGGTATTTTTCCAGATAAGGAGTTTGTGGTTGCCGCTAGTTTCCGGGATAAGGTAAAAGCCAAGAAATTCTTGGAGAAATTTAAACTACCAGACGAAGAATTCCAGATAACAAAATTCAAAGGAGCAGAAATATGGACTCCGAAGTTCTCCTCTCAGGTAGCATTAGGAATTTACCGTGGATATGTTTTCTGGGGATCATCAGAAAATGCTCTACGTCGTATCTTAGAATCTAAAGATAAAATAGCTGACCAAGAGAACTACCAGAGTATTACTGGGGACTTGCCTCAGTCTTGGATCATGTCTTTGTTTATTGATTCAGAGAAACTAGTAGATCTTTTAGCTTCTGCAGAAAGCTTTTCTGCAAGAAAACCACTACTAGAAGCTTTTTCTCAAACACTTCCAGCCTTAGGAATAAGAGCTAAGTTAAAAAACAAAGGTCTTTTCTTGCAGGGAAAGGTTTTGAGTGAAGAAGGTGTTTTCCAAGAAAGAGAAATCTCTCGGTCAGATAATTTAATGCCCCAACTGGCTCAATTTGCACCACGGGACACACTCTTCTTTATGAATGGTTCGGATCTTTACGAGAAATATTTGCACACCAAAGACTTTTTAGAAGCTTTTCATCCCCAATTTTCTCTTATTTTTGACGGACTTTTACGTGCTAATTCTCGCCAACTTTTTGGTGAGAAATTCGATTTTGAACAAGATTTTCTAGCGCTCATGCATGGTCAATATGCGGTTATCTTAGATTTCCAGAATGCCTTAGAACCTTTCGTGAATTTCACCCTTATTACTGGTTTTGGTAGTCCGGACAACGAACAAAACCTTTCGCAAATAAAGGATGTAATCCATTTTGCTCAAGGACAGTTTTCCGCAGAGGTAAAGGAAATAGAATTACCAGATGGAACGACTAGGGAAGAACTTGTCGCCACAGACACTAAGAATATCCCGATAGAAAAAGTAGATTATCAGGGACAGACCTACTTTACTGTGCAGAATAAATCTGCCCAAGGAAAAGAGTTCTCATATGCTTTTGCGGAAGGTTATTTCATTTTCTCTACTCATGAACAAGGTATAATTTCCGTCCTATCTGCTTACCTCAACAAAGATTCTCTAGCAGAAAACGAAGATTTCCGGAAAAGCGTGCTATTTGGATTCTCTCCCTCAGAAAGCTACGGATTCTTTAACTTTGCTAAGTTTTCTGCGGCTTTAGAACTGCTGTATAGTGGAGACCAGAGAGGGGATTTACTTAGTGAATTCTTACGTACTAATCTCCGGAATCTAAGTTTTGCTCGCAAAGTATTTCCGACCGAAATATTCTGGACGGGACAGCTTTTTGGACGGTAGGAATTTTCTGCTACAATACCATCTGAGATGTTAGGTTTATTATTGTTTTCTTTGGCTTTGACTCCTACTAGTGTGGACATAGGGGAGTTTGGTGTGCCCATAAGGAAACCAGCAATAGTAAAGCCAATGGAAATTAATACTAATCTTTTTACCAAACGACCCCAGGAGAAAATACTTAGGAATTTAGTAAAAGTAGCCCTTCCTTTTGCGGCAGAAGAAGAGGGGTTTTCTTTACGAGAAAAACAAGAAATGAAGGCTGGAGACAAGTTTAAGGCGGTAATTATGAATACCAAAACCCAAGAAATTTTTGCAGAAAGTAATGTTTTGACAGTGGAAGAATAGGAAGTTGGTAAAGTAGCAGGAACTTTGTACAATCTCAGCGATGAAATTCACAGGCAAGGTAATTAGAGGAAAGCAAATTGGTACTAAGTTTGGCATTGCCACGGCTAATTTAGAAACGACAGAAGATTTAGATCTAGAGGAAGGAGTTTATTTTGTCCGAGTCAAAAACAAGAGAGATTACCAAGGAGTCTTGTTTTTTGGTCCAAAAAAGACCTTTACGGGAGAGAGAACCATAGAAGTACATATCTTAGATTTAGATGAGGATTTGTATGGTCATCATTTAGAGGTAGAGGTTCTGCAAAAAGCAAGAGAAGTGGAGAAGTTTGATAAGGCCGAAGACCTTTTTGCACAAATAAAAATAGATATCATCTGGACGAGGAAATTCTTTCTGAGAAAAGAAGTATTTGTGCAGTGGAAACAGTTATCTGCATCAGAACTAGAAGCAAAAACAAAGCTATTGAACAAAAAAATTGTTCAATATGACAAATTACAAGAATCAGGAAGAGTGTTTGTTTACTCTCCAACTACTTTTGAGCTTCCTTTTGTGGAAAACATGTGCAAAAGTTTTCCAGATAAGAGGTATTTTTTTCCTAAGATTGTGGGTGATAAGTTAGAATTCTATGAAGCTGAATTCCAAGATCTGAGAAAAGGGAAATTTGGGTTACTGGAACCTGTAGGTGGTCATAGTGAATTACCAAAAAAGGAAGACCTTATTTTTGTACCAGCAGTTGCTGTAGACAAGGAGCATAATCGTTTGGGTCGGGGAGGAGGGTATTACGACCGGTTCCTCAAAGATTTAGATACCCATAAAGTAGCAGTCATTCCTGATTTTTCTTATGTCACTAAAGTTCCTACAGAAGGCCACGACGTCAAAGTAGATGAAGTAATAGTGGTTTAGACTATTTCTTCAAGAACTTTTCTACCGCTTTGGCGACAGATTCTGCTTGTTCAATAGTAATACCAATTTCCGCTAAGTCTTTAGCCTTGAGTCCTTCAAATTGCTTAATCTGAGAAAGACCAAGGTCTTTGAGGATGGTAATGACTTCTTCGTCTACTCCCTCTAGGCGGTCAATAGTGACTTTTTCAGAAACTTCTTTGACAACTTTTTCTTTAGTAACTGGTTGAGAAGCAGATTCATCTTCTTCTATTGGTCCGTCGAAGGTAATAACGTCAACCTGCATATTAATCAGGTGACCAGCAAGTCTGACATTCTGTCCGCCTCGACCAATAGCAACAGCTCGTTCTTCTTCCCGGACAAAGATTTTTACTCGTTCATCTCCTTGGTCACCCTTAAAGAATTCTACTTTAGCAATCTTGGCTGGAGAAAGAGCAGCAATAAGAAGCTTCTTAGGATCATCATAGTACTGGATAATATCCAGTCTTTCATCTCCTACTTCTTCCATCACTGAGTTAATACGAGATCCTCGTTGTCCCACAAAGGCTCCTACCGGGTCGATAGAGCCATCATCAGAAGCGACAGCTATTTTGCAACGCACTCCTGGTTCTCGAGCCATTTTAGCAACATAAACGAGTCCTTCTCGCATTTCTGGTATTTCTTGTTCGAAAAGAGCTTCAATGAAGTCATTAGTGGTTCTGGTGATTCGTAACTGTGGTCCTTTAGAGGTTAGTTCTACCTTATCTAGGTAAACCTTCATTCTTTGACCAGTAAAGTAGTTTTCTTTAGGAATCTGATCACGGGTGTAAAGCATGGTGGTAACACCATCTATATCTAATAGGGCACAATCACGATCTACTTTCTGGACTCGAGCAGTCAGCAATTGTCCTTCTCTGTCAGTGAATTTCTTAAACAGCATCTCTCGTTCCGCTTCTTGTAATTTCTGGTTCATAACATGTTTAGCAGTTTGGGCGGCAATACGACCAAAATCTTCATGTGGTGGAACAGGAACAAACACAGATTCTCCTATTTTGGCATCTGGTCGGATCTTTTGGGCTTCTTTCTCTGTAATTTGGATTTCTACATCTTCTACTTTCTTTACTACTTCACGGATTTCAAAAATACGCATTTCGGAAATATCATCACCTAAATGAACTTGGATCTGTTGACCCGCTGTTCCGAAATCTTTCTTATAGGCGATAGCAATGGCATTCTGAATAGCCTCGAGCACAATTTCTTGGTCCAGGTTTTTCTCCGCACAGAGCTGGTTAATGGCAGCTTGGAGACGACTTTGCATGTGTAGTAATTAAAAGTAATAGAATATTAGATGTAGAAAAAAATCGACGATTTCTAAATTGAAATCATCTTAATTTCCAGAGTAATTTTGGCTTTCTATGAAGAATTGTCAAATCTTTTTATAAGAAATAAGTGTTACTATATTATAATGTAATAATTTACTTCTCCAAAAAACTCTGTTGTTCTGCGAGTGCCAAAGCATCCACTATTTTTTCTAAATTCCCATCCATAATATGAGGGAGATTAGAGAAGTTTTGTCCTATCCTATGGTCTGTCACCCTATCTTGTGGAAAGTTATACGTTCTAACCTTGTCAGAACGGTCTCCAGAGCCAATAGAGGCTAGTCTTGTTTCTCCTAACTCCTTTTGCCTCTTCTCTTCTTCTTGGGCAGCTATTCTAGCTCGTAAGACCCCAAAAGCCTTGTGTTTATTTTTTAGCTGGGATTTTTCGTCCTGACAGGTGACTACAATTCCGGTAGGAATGTGAGTTAATCTAACAGCACTATCTGTGGTATTGACACTCTGTCCACCACAACCAGAAGATCTGAAGACATCTACCCGGACATCATTTTCGTCTATTTCTACATCACATTCTTCCATTTCTGGCATCACTACTACCGAAATGGCGGAGGTGTGTAGTCGGCCTTGGGATTCAGTGGTAGGAACACGTTGTACTCTGTGGACGCCAGCTTCAAATTTGAGTTTGCTGTAAGCACCAAATCCTTTCACCATGAAAATCATATCCTTTATTCCAGCAGATTCGTTGGGGGTTTCGGAAATCATTTCAGGTGTAAAACCACATTGTTCTGCCCAACGAAGAATCATGCGGGAGATTTCTTCAGCAAAAAGACTTGCTTCGTCTCCTCCTACTCCGGCTCTTATTTCGACAATAGCATTACGGTCGTCATTAGGATCGGTGGGGATTAGGGCAATACGTAATTCTTCTTCCGTATTTGGTAACGCTTTTTTAGCTTGTTCTAATTCCTCTTTTGCCATTTCTATCAATTCTGGGTCAGATTCGTTTCGGATCATTTCTTCAGAGCTCTCTTTCTGTTTACAAAGAGCCAAGAATTTTTTGGACAGTTTTACTTTGTTTTCTAATGCTTTTCGTTGTTGTCCAAGTTTAGTAACTTGAGCTTGGTCTTGATATACAGCAGGGTCGGCGAGGCGTTTCTCGATTTCTTCAAATTCAGCGATAACTTTTTGAGCTTGTTCTTGCATGTTTAAATTCTAACTATGTTTCCCATTTTTTTCTAATTTCCCGTAAGGCTCGCAATTGTAGTACACGAATATTTCCTTCCGATTTTCCCGTAATATGCGCTATTTCTGTATTAGAAAAACCTTCTAAGTATTTGAATTCCAGAATTTCTCTTTGGTTATCTGGTAGGGATTTAAGGGCTTCTTTTAGTTTTTGGATATCGTAATAGGTATTGGTTTGTTCGTCTGGTCGAGGATTCTCGTCGGGAATCTGGAGGAAAAAATCTTCATTTGTTTCGTCATTTAAACCCAGCAGTTCTTTTTTACGACGATAGAAGTCAATGACGGTATTATGGGCAATCCTAAATATCCAAGCAGAAAAACTAGCATTCTTGGTGGTTTTGTAAGACTTAATATTTTCTACTACTTTGAGGAAGACATCTGATGTTAAATCTTCTGCTTCGTTTTCTGCTACACGGAACTGAATGTACCGGAATATTTTATCAAAAAAGAGATCGAAAAGTCGGCCAAAACTTTTTTCACAACCCTGCTGGGATTTCCCAACTAGCTTTTCTATCTGCGCGGGGGTCAAGATTTCACGCATGGCAACCAGATTGTATCAGGTTTTTATTTATTGGCTACAGCGAAGGCTTCTACTCTTTTTTATCTAAGTAAAATTCCAGTATTTTGGCTGCCGCCAAATCATCGATTCTTTCTTTTTTAGTGTTTATAATATTTTGGGAAGAGGATCGTTCGTTAACAAATTCCAACGGAATAGTTTTAGTTAATTTTTTGGCAAAAAGGAGTATTTCTTCGCACCACTTGTTGTTGGTGCCATCTTTTTCTAAAGGCAATCCCAAGACAATTTTTTGGATGTTTTTAGCTTCACTAATCTCTTTTATTCTCTCTAAAATATTAGTTGTTGCCACTACCTCCAAAGGGACAACGCAAACTCCATCTGGAGAAAAAGCCAAGCCACAGAATTTCTGACCAAAATCCAATCCCAAGATATTTTGGGCGATCTTCTTCCCAACAGACTTATTCTGTAGTTCTAGATTTTGTAATAACCGAGAATTAACTGGTTTCTTCATGATTAGTACTAGGGGAAGGGGTATCAAAACCAAAAATCCACTTAACAAAACCCCATAACTTGGATTTGTCTTCTGGCCAATCCCAGGTGAGTTTTTCATAGAAGTACCATTTTTCAATACCACTTAGTCTTTGAGCATGAGATCTAATTTTACCAAAGGTGTCAGAAAATCCTTGTAATTCGTTAGAAACAAAGAGGTTGTAAGTAGGAGTGGCTAAAATAATAGCTGGTAAAATATCATCCAGTTCTTCGCTGAGGGCAAAAAGATCGCTTTGGGCTCCAGAAAACCTAACTTCATCGATTAGGAAATCGGTGTCTTCATTGGTTAAATTAGAAAGGTTGAATTTCTCTGCTTGTGAAGAATGCCAAGTAGAAAGAGAGTCAAAGTTTTTAGAAAAATTTTGTCCGAAAAGAACTAGATCATATTCTCTATTTTTCAAAGCCTCTTGGAATTCTTCCGGAGTCAGAACCTTAACTTCTATTTTTAGGCCTAATTCCTTTTCCCAGTTTCTAGCAATATTTTGGGCAAATCGAGAATAAACTGGTGGAGAAGTAGAGGTAATAAGTTCTAATTCTAAAGCTTCTCCAGTGTTTTTAGAGAATCTGGTTTCGGTGCTGGTATTATACGGAAAACCATTATCTCGGAGAGTTCTTCTGGCTTCTGCAAAATCTGGAACATGCCAGCTTTCTACTCCTTCAAAAAAGAAGAAAGAATCAGTTTGTTTCCAACCAGACTCTTTTTCTAAGATTTTTTCTTTATCTAAGCTAAGTCGCAGAGCCTTACGTAAACCAGGATTATTTATACTTTCGCGGTCTAGGTTAAAAAATAAAGCGGTAAAACGAGGTAATAAATATTCTCTTTTCTGGTATTCTGTTTCTAACTGTAATTGGTCAAAGAGTTTTTTTTCGAATTTATCTAGCCACACAGCTGGTATTTTAGAAAACATGGTCGTCCAAGGATGACTGATGTCTAAATGGGTAAATTCCGGATAGACATAGAAAACTAGCTGGTCTAGTAATGGAGTTCCACCATGGAAGTACTTGTTTTTACTTAAAAAGACTCGGAAGCTACCATCGTTATTAGGGACAATGTTTTTTAACTGGTAGGGACCAGCACCCAAAGGGTGTTTGTTAAAAGGAAAATCTGGATCGGTAACTTCTTCTATTAGTGCGTTTTCGAATTTTTTGGCTGGTAAGATGGGGGTAGTTAGCAAAGACAGGAAGAAGACATTTTGTTCTGGGAGGATAAAAGCCAAGGTTTTTTCATCGACTGTATCTATTGAGACGTATTCAAAAGCATCTCGCAGAATGGTATTAGAAAAATTTGGGTTTTGGATGACTTTCTCAAAAGTAAATATGACATCATTAATAGTTACCGGAGTTCCATCTTGGAAATAAGCGGAATTCTTTAAGGTTAGAAAATAAGTTTTAGAATCTTCAGAGATTCTAAAATTAGCCAAGGAGTCTTCTATTTGTCCGGAAACTGGATTGTAACGCAGAAGTCCAGCAAAAATTAATTGTTTTAAGTCTTCATCAAATAAAGAGGAATTAGTTGCTAAAGGATTTAGGTTTTTGACAGTTCCAATAGTAGATCCAGTAAAGATACCACCTGTAGTAGGAATAAACTTAGAATGAGTGTGAAAAAATTGTTGCCAGACGAGGGCAATAACTATGATGAAAATCGCTCCGCTAGTTACAAACCACGCTCGGCGAGAGTGAAAACGAAAAGGATATCGTCGCATATTAGGTGTTACGCGCCTAGCATTGAATACATTCCACCACAGATCCAAAGGATAGCAAGGATGATTGTCATGCGGTGCAGGAATCTCTCCGCACCACGGCGAGTTTGGACCATCTCGTCTCCACCATCTCCACCCATCATAGACCCGAGAGTAGCATTCTTTTGTTGGACAAGAACTACAGCAATGAAAAGGATGGTAACGAGTAAGAATAGAATATTAAACATTTATTTAAATCTAAAAGGCGAAGAAATTCTAATAAGAAAAGGAAATTAGGCAAATCTTTTCCAGTCTTATTATATTATAATATAACCTAAGACCTTAACATGTTAAGTAAGCTGTTAAATACTGCCAGAATAACTCCTGCTAGTAAGTAAGTGGTCCAACCACTAATATCTAAACTAGCACTGAACATTTCTAAAAAGTTAACACTGTGCTTCAGGATAAGGAGCATGAAAGCATTAATAATAAATCCTAGTAAACCAAAACTCAGAATGCGGAAGGGCAAAGTAATAATCTTAATAATCGGTTTAATAACAATGTTTAGTAAGGCGAAAACCAAGGCGATAAAGGCGTAAGCCGGAATTCCACCGGTAATATTCAATTCTTGGGGGAATATCTTTTCGTCTAAAACCCAAAAAATAGCGGCATTAAGTACGACAACTAGAACTATTTTTAATAAGAATCTCATAATGTTTTGGACCAGTAACGATTTAATTATTTCTGTTTTACTCAAAAAGTCAAAATCCCTAGAATCTTGGTCCATGAGAAAAACATTATGAAATTAGGAATTCTTGGTTGCGGTAATATGGGGGAAGCGTTTTTGCAAAGTATTTTGGAACGAAAAATTATTTCTCTTGCAGATATTTTGGTTTGCGATTTAGATCCAAAGAGAAGGGAAGTGTTAAGTAGAAAATATGATGTGGCAACAACAGATAAAGTACAGGAATTAGTTAATCAAGAGCTGTTACTTTTAGCTATTAAGCCTCAGAATTTAAGAGATCTGCCTGTTATAGAAAAGGAAACTATCATTATTTCTATGTTGGCAGGAACATCTGTATCTAAATTAAAAACAAAATTCCCCCAAGCCAAGATTGTCAGGATTATGCCCAATCTTGGACAATTTGTGGGACTAGGAATGACTGGTGTTTTCTGGGACAAGAAAATTTCTTTTTCTTCTACAGAAAAAGAAATAATTCAACTAATTCTAACTTCAGATGCTAAGGTATTGGAACTAGAAAAGGAAGATTTATTAGATAAATTAGCGGCTATTTCTGGTTCTGGTCCGGCCTATTTTCTCTCTTTTGCCGAAAATATAGTGGTAGCGGCTCAGGAATTAGGATTTACAGAAAAGGAGGCAGAACTACTGGTTAGACAAACTTTTGTGGGAACAGCCAAGATCTTACAAGAAAATCCGGAAGATTCCTTAGCAGAATGGAGGGATAAAGTCACCTCTCCTCAGGGAACTACTGCAGAAGCTTTAAGATCTTTTAAAAAGAATGATTTAGAAAGAATTGTTCTGTCTGCTGTTAGAGCGGCAGAAAAAAGAGCTGGAGAAATAAATCAAGAAAATTAGTTATTCACATGCTTCTTTACATCCCATCATTGATCCAAAGGGAAGTTCTCCTTCACAACCAGTAACTTTGACTTGTTGACAACTCTGACCGTCAAATTCATAACCAGTGAAAAGTGCTTCGCAATTCCCGATGCTACGAACTTTAGCTGCACAGTTTCCTTTCACATTTTCATCTATTTCACAGAATCTTTCGTAGACAATTTCAGCACCATGTCTTTCTGCTTCACATTCGTTTAAATAGCCATTCTTTTGTCTTTCCTTTAAACCACAAACTGGTTTTTTATCTTTAGAACATTCTAGGTCAGGATCTGTAACTGTTTTACGACAAACACCACTAAGGTCGGCAGAATTAACATCAAATAAACACTCCAGTCCTGGTTGGCATTTCATTTTTCCAAGACCCCCACATACTTCTCCTACGCCGACAGTTTCTACTTGTTCAGAACCAATATTGCTGGAGTTGTTAGTACCACATCCAACCAGTAAAAAAACGAAACCAATAATTGCCAATTTTTTCATCTCGAAGAGTCTATGGGATTATTTAGATAATTCAAATTTATCTCTATCCCAAGCTCGTAATTTTCGTTTCAAATAACGTTCTTGTTTTTCTTTATGAGATGTCCTTTCTAAAAGGCGATCACCTCGCAAGTAGCTTTTAGAGTTTGTGCCAGAGTAACGGTCAGTTACTCGTCTAATGGGTTTTTCTTCTTCTAGGGTGAATCTTGTGAGTGGTTCTCTTTCTGGACGAACAGTGCGAGCAGAAGCACGCATTCTTTTAACTCCATAGACATGCCGCTCTGTGGGAGTCAATTTGGTACCTCGAGCAGGATCCCAGGTTTTATTGTAAGAACGATTAGTTACTTTGTGTCGATTATTGATTATTACTTCTTTAGAGGATCCGGGCTTAGTAACATTAATTGGAGGACGTTTACCTCTAAAAACAGCCTCCGCATTATCACCAAAAAAAGGAATAAGGAGGGTGATTATGACGATTTCCAGAAATATCTTTCTCATGGTCTGGTAGTGGTTTTTAGGAAATCATAGCGATCACGGTCGAAAGAGTTAGTCTTACGATCCCAATAACTTTTAGACATTGATTCTAAGTCAGTAAAATCTCGACGTCCTTCATTTCTTCTTTTTTGTTTATATGAACTAGCACCTTGTTCTAGTCTGCTTCGGCGACGAATAGGCCGTTCTGGTACTAAACGATACTTTTCTAATGGAGTTCTTATCTCACGTGAAGCAGTAATTCCTAGTCGCTTTTTGAGACCTTGTTGTTGAGAAACAAGATCTTTATTCTCATAAGCTTTTAGAGAAGGGCGATCAAATCTAATACTTTTTTCGGTATTAGATCCTGCTTTGCCATATCTAATTAGACTGGCAGAACCAAACTCCAAGATATTACTCCATTGTACACCGCTAAGACGGAAAGCCTTAGTTTCAGTGGCAAGTAACGGGGAAAGGATAATAAGAAAAGCGAAAACTGCGATAAATTTTTTCATTTTTTATATTAAAAAGCACCCATAATCCTAGATACCAAAGCCCTAAAGGTCAAGGTTTTAGAATACTAAATTACGATCTAATTTATTTTTCAATTTCATGCCACCATTTTGGACCTTACCGTTCCCCAGACATAAATCTTCATATCTTACCAATATCTCCTGACCGTCTTTTATTTCTTCGTTAGAGATACTTACTGGTAAATCATAACCAGCTAACCAACGTTCTTTCTCTGGTTCTGAGATAGTAATGAAGTTTTTAGTAGCCAGCGATCCATAGTGTAGGGCAAACTGAGAGGTGATGTTTTTATTCTTATCCATAATGGGTAAACCACATCTTCGGTGGGGGTTTTTGGCAGCAAATTGAGCGGCGTCTTTAGTGGTCAGAAAAACATCCCCATTTCTTTCTAGAAGTATCTTTTTGGTAAAGTGGTCACGGTCAATACCAAATGTTTTAGCCAAATAAGTTAGAACGGTAGCACTTTGGTTTTTCTTATAAATTCTAGTGGTATTTTTTATTAAGTGTTTATTAGGGGGGACTCGACTAAGAGGGGACTTCTTTTGTATCTTAGCGAGGAAAAAAGTTTCAGAGTTCCAAGTGTCTGTTTGGAGGTGTGGCCATAGTCGACAGACATTCTTGCTTATTTGAGGATTAAATTCTTGATCAAAAAATTTATTCAACCCTTTAGTGTGTGGAATGTCTCCCAAATCGATAGGTAGTAATTCGGCTTCTGGGAATTTCTCTAAGAGATGTTCTACTACGGCTTCATTTTCTTCTGGGGCGGAAGTGCAAGTAGAGTAAACCATAATTCCTTCACTGCGGAGCATTTCAAAGGCGGAAACAATGAGTTTTTTTTGCAGTTTGGCAGCTTCAAAGATTTTACTTTCTGACCACATCTTAGCAAAGAAGTCAGAATCCTTCCGGCCATAACCTTCGGAACTACAAGGGGCATCTAGTAAGATGCGATCAAATTCTTGATCAATAAAATTGTTCAATATTGAGCCATCGTTTTGGAGAACAACGTTATTCATGACCCCCATTCTGTCTAGATTAGAGGCTAGCTTTGCCGACCGGGAAGAGCTTGGTTCATTACAAACAAGGCAACCTGTATTCTGCATGAGGTCAGCAATGAAAGTAGTTTTAGATCCAGGAGCAGCAGCAAGATCCATAATTTTCTCTTTAGGATGTGGATCTAGTACTTTTACAGCCAGTAAAGAACTGAGTGAGGCAATGTATATTTGTCCAGAGAAATGTTCTAGGGTTTTCCCCAAAGGGAGTTCGTCTCGGTTTTGTCTTTCGATGAAGAAAGCTTCAGGGATACTACTGACTTTCTTTAATTGCCAAGCAGGATCCGGAGAACCGTTACTGGAGACCCTAATGGTTTTCGGAAGTGGTTCGGTAGCCTTAATGAAAAACTCTTCCCATTCTTCTTTAGGAAGTATTTCTTTAATTCTCTCTACAAAACGATCTGGGAATTTTTGGAGGTCAGTCATTTCTTTGCTTCTTGGAAATTCTTGGTTATTTCGATCCAATCGTCAATAGATAAGGTTTCTGCTCTTTGGTTTGGATCTATTTTTCCCAAGATTAAAGAACTTGGCAGACCAAAGAAGGATTTAAAAACATTCCCTAGTTTTTTTCTTTTTTGGCTAAATCCAGCATTAACAACCACAAAGAAATTCTTCTCCATGGCTTTGGTGACTAGAGGTTCTGTTCTGGTAATAATTTCTATCACTGCAGAATCTACTTTCGGAACAGGGGAGAAATTTTCTTTGGAGACAGGAAATAAAATTTTGGGTTCGGCATAAATTTCGACAGAAATAGAAAGAATAGATCTTTTGGTTTGGTCACATATTTTGGTGGCAACTTCCTTCTGGACCATGAGAATAGTTTTCTGGGGCTTGTTGGTAGTGTCAGCAAGTATTTTTCTGAGGATAGGGGAGGTAATATTGTAGGGGATATTAGCAATTATTGAATAATTTTTGTGTACAAAAATTTTATCTAGATTTTGTTTAAGAATATCTCCTTGGATTAGCTGGAAATTTGGTTTATGACCAAAGTCTCGGAGTAGTATTTCTACAGCTCTTTCGTCTAGTTCTACGGCAGTAACTTGGGCTCCTGCTTCTAGGAGTTTAGTGGTCAGAAAGCCCAATCCTGGTCCAATTTCTAAAATCTCTTTTCCTTTGATATATCCAGCAGATTTTATAATCTGCTCTCTAATATCTGGATTTTGCAAAAAATTCTGCCCTAAAGATTTTTTGGCAAAAGGAAAAGATTTTTTCATTGAGGCCGAATCTAATGTTATATTATAATATGCTAACTACTCCATTAAAGGAGAGATAGCTAGAGCCATAAGAACTACTAGTACTATGGATATCATCATAACCGCAAAGCCTACATCTCTTTGTTTTTTAGGAGTTCTTAAGTGTCCCATGGTGGCAAAAATCAAGGCTATTATTGGGAAAGCCAGCATGAGGGTTACGTAACCCCAGTTGGGAATAGTATAGTAAAGGGGAATAATTACGTTTTCCCGGAAGAGGGAATACATCATATCTAGCCAAACAAAAGCAGGGATGGCTGCAAATAGTATCCCAATAAAACTAAGCTTGCGGTGTGGCAGGGGCTTATGATTCTTATGGAAGTGGACGAAATTTTTTATGTGTTTTTTCATTTCCCTGATTGTATTTAGTTTTTATAAAGTGGCTAATTTTTTCTGAGATTTTTTTATAGAAAATAAAATGGAAAAAGATTGGAAAAGAAATAATAAATTTCATATCATTAAGACATGAAAGATAAAATTCTTATCGCTCTCGTTGGATTTTTGGTGATTTTAGTGGCTCTTTTTATAATGATAAGCCGGAGCTATACGAAAGACGAGCGACTGTCTTCTTTCCGAGATTCCTTAACTACTAATGTTTTTGGGATAGAATTGGTGGCAGATGACAGCATGGTAGAAACAGAAGAAGACGAAGTCATGGAATATGAATTTCCTTTATTTAGACCAGGCGAAGGGGAATTTGTTTTAACATCCAATAGATTAGGATCTACTAAGGAAGATTTCTATGTTAGATCAAATACTTGTCCAGAAGGAGTAAGAATTATTGGTAGGGTAGATCTAAGTGGTCTGAGGAAAGATAAGGGGCGAGTAGCCACTATTAATATTTCCGGTTTAGATACAACTAGAAGTAGAGCTACTTATCAGAGAGTGGTTAACTTTTCTGAAGATTTTCCAAGTCACATTTTACATTTGCCATCTCATATTCTATACAATAATGATTCTGTTTTTCCAGAATATAGAATATCTAATGGCAAATATGCTGATAACATCCGATATGATGTGATGTGTTATTAGTAGGTAAGTTGTTGAAAAAAAGTTTGACATCGTACTCACACTTACTTATAATGTGAGTACATTATTTATGGTTTCCATAGATGAATAGAAAACAAACTTATTTAAATTAATAACTTATAAACAATGAAAAAAAATCTTTCGGTAAACGTAAAAAATAAGAATTATCCTTTTTCAGTTGTTCCAAAAACAGTAGATGGAGAAAAATTAATCTTTCTTGATTGTCCTGCTGCAGGTATTTCTCAATGTTTTGATGCAGAAGATTTATTAAGTATTTTAGATGATCTACCAGAATTAATTATCGATGAACAAGCTCGACAACGAAAAGTTGCAGATCAACGAGTACAATTCAGGGTTTCGGAAGAAGAGAAGGTTATTATCGAAAAAAGAGCTGAAAAGGACGGAAAGACTGTTTCGGAATACATAAGAGGATTGGCGATTGCCTAAGGTTGTTTCTAAAGGAAAAGATAGGATAAGAATAAGTAAGCCATTGATGACTTGAATTAGTACTATAAAAAAACCTCGTATAAAAATGAGTTGATCAAGGTAAACAAAAATTATTCCTACTTTTTTTTATTACGTTTGTTATAAAAATCAACTATTTTTTTTTGATCTTTATTAGCAGCACGAATAACCCTAGCAAATATTTTTTTTTGTCCGCTAGACCCCATACTGAGATAATCTTGTGCTGACGCAATAGTAGGAACCATTTTTTAAGTTTTTTATAAATAAAATATATAATTATCTATGACAAAATGTCTAGTAACCTTTGTTTATCATATCTTTCTTTGATATAAGAGTCAATATTTGAAATGTTCATATGGAATTTTTCAATACCAATATTATCATTATTTTTGATAAAAAGATGAAGTTTGATTTTTGATCCGAATTCAGATTTTATTTTGTTGATAACAACGGGAGTATCTAAAAAAGATCTAATAAAATCTTTTTTTCTTATATGTCGTCCTTCTTTGTATTCTCTGGCTTTTGTGAATTCCCAAGCTAGTTTGGGGTCTTGATAGACATAAAAAATGAAGATTTTTCTTTCTCGGGATGGTTTCAATGCTCTTGCTATGTTTTTACGACATAATTTATAGTGGGAAAATGTAGCATCAAGAATAAAATTTTTGTGAGTTTTTAAAACATGGTCGTACAATTTTTGAACTCCAATAGTAGCTGCATTTTGGATTACATGAGCATTTTTTCCATTATATAAATTTTTAGGAAGAAAATCTCTGATTTCGTCAGCATCTATCCTGACAAATTCATGTTGATTAAAAAAAGCTTCTAAAAATCTTTTAGAAAATTCAGTTTTTCCAGCTCCAGGAGATCCTGCCATAAATATTCCAATGGGATTATCTGTTGGTTTTTGGATAGGAGTTTTTCCAGAAAATTGTTTAACAAGTTGATCGGTATGTTCTTTTATAAATTTACAAGCAATGATGTTTTTTTTTGTGTTTTTTTTACAAAATATCCAACTTCTTATTTTCCAAAAAAATTCTCGAATATTTATGTTGTCCATATTTTGTTTCATCTATTACTATTGTACATCGAATTTGATAATTTATCAGAAAAAGACAAAACAATATTACAGAATAATACTTCTAAAAATAGTGAATAACCGCTCTATGAGTGGTTGAAATGGTGCCGCGGAGTAGAATTGAACTACCGACACATGGATTTTCAGTCCATTGCTCTACCACTGAGCTACCGCGGCGTTAACGAACGAGATTGTACGAAAAGATCTAAGTCAGTCAAACAGATGGAGTTAAGCAGATAAGATTATAATCTCACTCTTATCTTCGCTAAGACTTGTTTGGGAGATAGTAAGAGAGTTTTCTTCTAGTACTTTAGCTCCGGCTTCTACCATCTTGGGGAATAGACTTTGGTCTCCACCAATAATGGTATAACGAGGTTCAAAAGTCTCCATTAAATCCTTAGCTTCTTTGACACCAAATTTTTCGTTTAAGTTAACAAGTAAAACATCAACGTTTTCACCTAGTTTTTCGAAGAATTCAGTACTAGGTCTTACCTCTAAGCTACCAAAATGAGCACAAGCAATGCCATCGGTAACCACCTTAAAAACAACATTTTCTGGACGGGAGTAGAAACCACGTACCAAAACTCCAGAGATCTCGAATTCACCAGGAATAGAAAGTATTTTTTTGGTTTCTAGTTTTTCACAATTAGCACTAAAAGCTCCAGAATTGGTAGCAAAATCTAAATTTTTGCCTGGAAATTTATCATTAGGATCGAAAACAATTTTGGCATCCTTACCGTTAATTTCGAAACAATTTTCACCGTAGAATTGAATTTTCATTTTTTTTAGCTACATTTCGAGCGCGATTTTAGTTTATTTTTCCGTAAAATGAAAACGATTTTGAAAAAAGAGATTTTGGATTTATCTGGAACAAAGCAGTTTGCGACAGATATTTTTGATATCTTAAGCACGGAAAAAGAATTCACAGTTTTCTTGGAAGGGGGATTGGGGGCTGGGAAAACAGTCTTAATTAGGGAACTACTGGGTCTTTTTGGTATAGAGAAAGAAATTACTTCTCCTACTTATATCTTCGTTAACGAATACCAAACAGACCAAAGAAACTTTGCTCACTTTGATTTCTATCGTTTACCTCGTACCGAAGAATTCTTTGCTCGTGGCTTTAGTGATATTGCCGAAGACAGCTCTATTTCTAAGTTTGTAGAATGGCCAGATAAGATTAGTGAGCAAGCTAAAAGAGGTTTTTCTGGTAAAAAATTCACGATTGTGATTGACTACGGACAGGGGGCTGGAATGCGGAAGATGAAGTTTCTAAACAACTAACTCGTATTATATTATAATATAATGATAAAGAATCTGATTTTAATAACTGGAGAAGATGATTACCGTTTGCGAGAACGAGTTAGATTTTATAAGAAAGCTTTCAAGGATAAATATAACGAAGGAGAAGTAGAGATCTTAGAAAGAAAACAGGAATTAATGGATTTGGAGAATACTACTTTCACTCCCAACCTCTTTGGGGGACGCAGACTTATTCTTCTAGATGAATTTTGGACGGCAGAAAAATTCGAACAAGCTCAAAAGAAAGAGTTTTTTGCTAAACTACCAGACTTTACGGATTCATCTACAATAATTGTTATTGAACCAAGTTTAGATAAGAGAACTAAGTTCTCGAAGTTTCTATTAGAAAATGCTAAGGTGGAATCCTTTACTCCGTTAGACGAAGTATCATTACTGGAATGGATCAGGAAATTCGCGGCAGAACATAACAGTAAAATATCTCATACTTGCTCTCAGATACTGTTAAAGAGATGTGGTGAGAATCTCTGGAATCTGTCTCGAGAGATACAGAAACTATCTAGTTTTGGAACAGGAGAAATTACAGAAAAAGATATTATGGAATTAACTATTCCAAATCCCCAAGCTGTTATTTGGGATTTCTTGGAAAGCTTGAGCAAAAAAAGTGTTCAGAAATCATTAAAGGGATTCACTGATTTAATCCAGAGTGGAGTTTCTCCTCATGAGATATTTCCCATGGTGCAGAGAGAAATAAGAATTCATGCTCAAATTAGAGATGGACAGGAACGTAATCTGACCCCTCCTCAAATTGCTCAGGAATCTAAACTACATCCTTTTGTGGTCCAGAAAACATTCCCTCTAACGAAGCAGTTTTCCCAAGAAAAAATTAAACAAATGTATGATCAATTGTTTGAAATAGACAAAAGATTAAAGACGGGAAAAATTTCCGTTTCCACTGATGATGTGTCAGAATTCGAATTGGCAATAGAGAAGTTTATTCTGGATGTTTGCCAAAAATAAAGTTCTTAAACAAAAATAAATGCAAAACGTTATTCCTGCTTTGATTGCGGCAGTCTTTGGCTCTATTTTTGGTAGTTTTACTACCATGCTTATTTGGCGTTTGCATTATGATGAGCCAGGTATTTGCAAAGGGAGATCTAAGTGCACAAAATGTGGAAAAACCTTGAAGGTCAAACACCTCATTCCTATTTTTTCCTGGCTAATCCAGCAGGGGAAATGCGGGTTTTGTGGAGCGAAGATTTCTCCTTTTTATCCCTTAACAGAATTTACCTTTGCTTTGACATTTTTTCTTTTTACCCAGAAATTTTACGGTACTTGGTATTTAATCCCCGTACTTATTTCTGTTTTCTTTATTTTGATACTTTTCTGGTATGACGCTGTCTTTATGGAAGTAGATCGCCGGATATCTTTTATTGCCATCGCCTTTGCTTTGGGATGGTCTTTTTCACGGGAATTTCCTTTATCTGCTTTTTTAATAGGGGGACTAATTGGATACGGTTTTTATGCCATTCAATACTTTTGTTCCAAAGGAAAATGGGTGGGGGCAGGAGATAGTGAACTAGGTCTGCTTATGGGATTACTTTTGGGATGGAAATTTTTGATATTGGGACTGTTTTTCTCATATCTACTAGCCCTAGTTTTTACTGTACCATTCCTAATAACTGGAAAGATGAACCGCAAGACTAAAATCCCCATGGGGGCTTTCTTAATGCCGGTAATATTACTTTTTCTATATAATGGTTATGTGTTTTGGGAGCGATATTTGATGATTTTTGGTTGGTAAGATGTTAAAAAACTTTTTGTTAACCGCCACGATTTTCATTTTAAGTAGTGCTATTTTCTACACTACTATCCAAAATCTGGATCCTTTAGGGGGACAACAAATAATCGCCATAACAGCCTTCTTTTTATCTATTTTTTGTGGAGTGGCCTCTTTCGCTACGTTTCTTTTTTTCTTTGGAGCAGAAATTTACAAGGGAAGAAAGCTGGGGACACCAGCTTTCTTGGTTGCAGTAAGAAGAGGAATGCTAGTCGCAATTTTTATTGGAGGTCTTTTAGTTTTGCAATTTTTTCGCTTACTTAGCCCTTTTGAAGCCACCTTACTCGCGATTTTCCTTTCTCTAGTGGAATATATTTTTATATCTGCTAAAAGGGATTAGGAAGTTTTTATAAACAAAAAAATTCCTGTACAATATAAAAAAACAAAAAGAATGCGGAGAACCAAGATTGTAGCCACCATTGGACCTAAAACAGAGAGTTTTACAGACCTCCGGGAATTGGCAGAAAGAGGTGTTAATGTGTTTCGTTTGAATTTTTCTCATGGTACTCATAAATGGCACGGAGAGGTTATTGATCGTATTAAGAAGTTGAACAAAAAACTTGTTCAACCCTGTGCAATTATGTTAGACACCAAAGGACCAGAGATTAGGACGGGAGATTTACGAGTTCCGGTCCAACTTAAGAAAGGAAAGGAGTTAGTGTTAACAGTGGACCATGATGCAGATTACGAGAAAGACGGTAAGGTTACTGTTAATTATGATGCTTTTACAGATGATGTAGAAGTGGGAGACAAGATTCTAGTAGATAATGGTCTTATGACTCTGCAAGTGATCAGAAAAAGAAAACAAGACGTCTATTGTAAAATTCTAGATGGAGGAGAACTTGGGTCGAGAAGACATTTAAACCTACCTGGTAAGGATGTATCACTAGATTCGTTAACAGATAAAGATTGGGCAGATATTAAGTTTGGGATAAAAAAGGAAGTAGATTTTATTGCACTTTCTTTTGTACGTTCTCCAAAGGAAGTTTTAGTGGTGAAGAAGTTCCTAGCGAAAGCAAAAGCTAATATTGCTGTTATTGCTAAAATAGAAACTTTAGCTGCTACTAAGTGTTTAGAAGAAATCTTTGCCTCTACGGATGGAATTATGGTTGCTAGGGGAGATTTAGGAGCAGAAATTCCTTTCACCCAAGTACCGTTGGTGCAATGGGATATTGCTCAACTGGCTGCTAAATTTCGCAAACCAACTATTGTGGCAACTCAAATGTTGGAATCCATGCAAAACAGTCCCATGCCCACCAGGGCAGAGGTTTCTGACGTTTTTGCAGCTGCTTGGCAGCGTAATGATGCGGTCATGCTTTCTGGAGAAACCGCCAAGGGAGAATTTCCCTTAAAGGCCGTAGATGCCATGCGGGAAATAGTATTGGAAACGGAAAGAAATTATCTGCAGAAGCGTCCTATTCGCAAGATGGAACCAGATTGTGCTCGTAGTGAATTCTGTCGTAATGCTGGTAATGCAGCAGAAGATCTCAAAGACGTAGTTGCTATTGTGGTAATTACCAAGAGTGGCCGCATGGCCAGCCTTATGTCTAGCTGTCGTCCCCAAGTGCCAATCTTTGCAATAGTAGAAGATGAAGGAGTAGGAAGAAAAATGCAGCTTTACTGGGGAGTAAGGTCTTTCCGAATAAAATTTTCTGACGATCCAGAGAAAACTATTAAGGCAGCCATAAAAGAGATAAATGAACAAAAAAAGTGTTCAAGAAAGAAAGGGGTTATGCCTGATTTAAAGGGTAAAAAGTTTGTATTACTCTCAGATATCCTAGTTGGTAAGAAATTTGAACCGGCCTTACAAATTCGCGAATTTTAGTCAGTCAGAAAAAAAAGAATTGACAAAATTTAATATAAAATTAAGGAAGAGTCGCTTTTTTGTTTTTCTTAAATTACTAAAAGTAAATTTTAGAGAACGAAAGCAACAGTTGTTTTATATATCGGATTACTCGCCAGTGAAGTGAGCTAAGGCTTTTGTATGAGAGGTTTTGGCTCACTTTACTGGTTTTAGAAAAAAATAAATCAATAATATTTTTGAGGAGAACGCAATGACTAAAACTACCATTGCGGCTGTGAAGAGTACGATTTGGTCATCAGTTTTTGTATGGATGTACTGCTTGATGATCATTTTTTATCGTTTGTTGCCAAAGGTTCCCCCAGAAGTCGTTTTTGGAATGCCTTCTTCAGTTTCTTTTGTTGTGACTGGACTTATCCCTGTTATTTTTGCCTACTTTAGCAGGCAGCCTGTCATTTTCATTACGATGATGATTTGGGCTGCTTCTGCGATAGAATCTCCTGGATATGCAGCTTGGGTTTTAGTTCTGGCTGGAGCAGTTCTCCCTGCCGCTCTCATACGGGAAGAAGTTAGGGAGAGGCTGGAATTAGAGAATTATGAAGTCAAAACCGTCATTACTCCGTATAATGATGACGATGATGATGACGAAGAGTAATCCAACAACTGAATTAAGGAGTCGGTCTTGTACCGGCTCCTTTAACCTACTTACTTTTTTGCTTCAATCCTCTTGAATCCACAAAGTGGTTGTAATACTTTTGGAATATCTACTGATCCATCTTTACGTTGGAAGTTTTCTAGGATGGCAATTAGAGGACGACTAGAGACAGCCGTACCATTAATTGTATGAGCGGTAACAATTTCACCGTTTTTTCGCCTAATACGTACATCTAAGCGTCTAGTTTGGTAATCCGTACAATTGGAGGTAGAGGTCATTTCTCGGTATCTATCTTGTCCTGGTAACCAAGCTTCTAAGTCATATTTCTTAGCAGCAGAAATACCTAGATCACCACAACAAACATTAACTACTTGGTAATGTAAGCCAAGTTGTTTCATGAGGTCTTCTTCTGCTTTGAGTATTTCTTCATGGATTTTTTCGCTTTGTTCTGGCAGACAGAACACAATCATTTCTACTTTCTCGAATTGGTGCACCCGGAAAATACCTTTAGTGTCTTTCCCATAACTACCAGCTTCTCTCCTAAAACAAGGAGAATAGGAAACAAATTTCTGGGGGACATCCTTTTCTTCTAGAATTTCGTTGTCGTAGAAACTAATCATAGGTACCTCACTAGTACCAATAAGGAAAAGAGATTCTTCTTCTCCTAAATCTAGACGGTAATTCTCATCATGAGCAAAGTAGCCAGTTCCTTTAATAGCTTTTTCTTTCGTTAGAAAAGGGGGAATCATAGGTAAGAAACCTTTTTTAGTTACTTCCCGGAAAGCCCAGAAGATTAGAGCGCGTTGTAAGGTAGCCAATTCATTCCTTAGGTAATAAAATCTTGCTCCAGACACCTTAGCACTACGCTTGGTGTCTAATATTCCTAGTTTCTCAGCGAGTTCTGAATGCTCTTTAGGGGTGAAATCAAATTTAGGTTTTTTGCCAACGGTTCGGATAACAACATTATCTGTCTCAGTTTTTCCTTCAGAAGCAGATTCTAAAGGAGTATTAGGAAAAAGATCTAAAGCTTCCCCAAATACTCTTACTGCTTCCTCTAGTAAAATTTCTTGTTCTTTTTTGTTTTTAGAAATGACTTTCATTTCTGCTAACAGTTTTTCTTTTTCTTTTCCTTTGAGGCTGGGGATTAATTTAGAGACTTCGTTTTGTTTAGCAGAGGCATCCTCTATGTGTTGGAGGAGATTAAGTTTACTTTCATCTAGTTTCAGTAATTCGTCTATGCGTTTAGGATCAATCCCTTTTCTTTTTAGGGATTTTTTGAATTCAGCAGGATTTTTACGAATCTCTTTGATATCTAACATGAACCAATTATCAACAATATGACACTAATTATCAATAGCAATTAAATGATTTGACTTTTTGTCTAAATTAATTTATAATTAAACCTTAAATTACAAAAAAGACAAGTTATGGATATTAACCCACGAGAACAAGCTATTGCCTTCCTCCGTAGATCCCAAAAAATCCTTATAGTAACGAGGGAAAAATGGACGGGAGATGAAGTAGCGGGAACTATGGCCTTGCAGAAGGTTCTACATAAGGCGGGTAAAGAGGTAATTGCTGTAGCTTCTCAAGAAGTTCCTAAAAACCTTAAGTTTTTAGGGGGAGAAAAGTTTTTAAAAAAAGATCTAGGAGAAGAAGGAGATTTTGTAATTTCTCTTTCTACAGAGAAAGCTAAGGTGGAACGAGTAAAGTATACTATTAAGGATAAATCAGTAGATATATTGGTTTCTCCCAAAAATGGCTTCTTTTCTCCTAGTGATGTTAGTTTCCAACAAAGTGCGGGTAAATTTGATTTAATCGTGGTTTTGGGAGCAGAAAACCTAGATGAAGTAGGAACTCTTTTTGAATCCCATACCCAGCTTTTTGCTACTACTCCAATTGTTAATGTTGCAGTTTCGGCAGGTAATGATTTCTTTGGGAAAGTTAATTTAGTAGATCCGGCAAAATCTTCTGTTTGTGAGATTATTTTTGAACTAATCCAAAGTACAGAACCACTGCGGAATCATTTAGATAAGGAGTTAGCGACAGTACTACTTGCCGGAATTATTAGTAAAACAGGTAGTTTTCAAGAACCAGAAACTACTGCTAGTGCCTTTGAAGTTGCCGCTAAATTACAAGAACTGGGAGCCAGACAGGCAGATATTATCGACCACATCTTTAAGATGAAACAGTTACCAACGCTCAAGATTTGGGGACGAATATTAGGGAATTTAGAGATGGATGGAGTACACAGAATAGCCTGGTCTGGACTAGCTAAAGCAGATTTTGAATTAGCAGAAGCAGATCCAGAACAAGTAGAAAATATGACTGAAGAACTTCTTCGTCATACCCAAGGAGCAGAATTAGTGGCTTTGTTTATAGAACAAAAAAAGTGTTCAGCAGTGCAGATTAGATCTGGTAATCCTAATATTGATTTTACTCAATTAAGAAAGACTTTGGGAGGAGGGGGAGAGCTTGTTCCCCACGGAATAGATTTAACTATTCCGAAGAAAACGGTAGCAGAAATACAGTTTGAAATACTACGTTTAATTGTTGAATTCCAAAAGGAACGATTACATATTTCCGAAGAAATAGAACTACAAAAGATGGAGCTGGGTGAAACTGTAAATCCTTCCCAAACAGAACTTCCTATTACCGGTAGTCCATCTGTTTCACCTACACCACCAGCTAATATTCCTTTTGAAGCTCCTTTTCAACAGCATGAAATTAACGGTAGTATGTCGGAAAGTATTCCGCCAGGAACAAGAGCAGCAGAAGTTACTATTGACCCTAATCAGAAGGGGATTCCGGATTGGTTGAAAAAAGGATTAAACGGGAATTAAGTAGATTATAGGGCGCAGTTAAAGTCGCTACTTAGTAGATGTAAATGGACATGAGGTACTACTTGTCCGCCTTTTTCGTCGACATTCATGTGTAACTTATAACCTTCTATACCTTCTTTTTCTGCTACTTCTTTGGCTACTAAAAATAATTCCCCAAAAAGGGGTAAATTGTTTTCGGTGACTTCTTTGGCGGTAACTAGGTTTTCTTTGGGAATGATAACAATATGGGTTTGGGCTTTTGGAGCAATATCTCGGAAAGCTAGAATATTGTCTGTTTCCAACACCTTATCGCAAGGGATTTCTCCTGCTACGATTTTGGCAAAGATATCTGTGTCTAAGAAAGTCATACTTATATTGGTTAAATAATTCCTGCAAATAATGGGTAATAGAATAAAGTTAGGCAAATTTTTCTTGATCTTATTTTATTAATGAATATAATTAAATTAACTAATTTAGTTAAAAAATGTCATACGCACTTTCTATGTTCAACACCGGTCAAATAACTCTTCCTAAAAAGTGGCGAGATTCTAAAGCTAAAGGAGTAAAAAAATTTATTGCTCTAGAGAAAAAGGAAGGACTTTTAATAAAACCCTTAATTATAGACGAAGACCATCCTTTACACGATAAAAATGTAGAGTTGTATGAGAATGGTGATAACATTAAAATTATATTTAAAAAGGGTGTAGATCCGTCTTTGCTTATTGATATGATTAAGCAAATAGATGGAGAAAGCATTTAAATTTCTTAGAGGACTAGAGAAAAAAAGACGAAAACAAATTTCGCAAATTTTCGCAGATATACTTAATTTAGATTTGGACCATTTAGACGTAAAGAAGCTGCAAGGAAGAGATAATCAATTTAGGGTTAGAGTAGGAAAATTTCGAATAATATTTAAGAAACAAAAAAACAAAGGTATTATTTTAGATATAAGAAGTAGAGGAGATATTTACTGAATCCTGGTGACCCCACCTGGGATCGAACCAGGAGCTTCCCCTTAGGAGAGGGACGTTTTTCCATTAAACTACGGGGTCATATATTATAATATAATAATTTTACCTTTCTGAAAGAACTTACTACAATCTCGTCCGATGGAACTCTACTCGAAATCAGAGATTTTTGAAGTCATAAAAAAGTTTCTCAAAGAAAACAAAGATTCGGTTTTAGAAATCTTGGGACCAACGGCTTCAGGAAAAACAGGGTTTGCTATAGAAATTGCCCAAAAATTTGGTCCAGCGGAAATAATTTCCGTGGATTCTAGGCAAATCTATAAGGATATTAATATTGCTTCCGCGAAAGCTACTGCAGAAGAGATGCGGGGCGTGCCACACTGGGGATTAGATTTAATCAGTCCAGCAGATAAGTATTCTGTAGCAGAATTTCAGCAGTATGCTTTCGAGAAAATTAAAGAAATTCAAGCAAGAAAAGCCCTCCCAATCCTTTGTGGAGGAACTATGTTATGGTTAGATGCTATTAGTGAAAATTATCTTTTTAGTGGAGAGCAGGGAGAAAAGTCTACTAAAAAGGGAAAACCACGTTTTCCAGTGTTAAAAGTAGGAATTCATTGGGAGAGAGAAAAATTATACGAAAGAATTAACAAAAGGTCGGAAATAATGTTCCAAAATGGTTTGATAGAAGAAACAAGAGAAATATTAAAAAAACATGAGATGGGTTATCAAGCTTTGACTAGTTTTGGTTATTTGGAATTACAGAAATTTATAGAAGGTGAAATATCCAAAAATCGTGCTCTAGAACTTAACAAGCAGCGTAATAGGAATTACGCTAAAAGACAGCTTACTTGGTGGCGGGGAAGAGAAGACGTGCATTGGATTAAATTAGTATGAAAATAACATGGAAAGGAATGTGAAAAAGTTTGGCAGAATTTTATTTTTGACTATCGTTTCGTGGCGTTAAAAATTAAAGAAAAATTTGACAAAAATCGATAAATTACTAAATTTAACACAACCTGAAGATATTTTCAGTTATTATTGAGGGGTAGTCATGCTTAAAGATATAAAATCTATAGATACAGTACTAAGAGAAGGGTCAATTGATCCAGATAGGTTAGATGAATATATCTCTGAACAAAGAGAGGTATTGTTCACATTGGGGCTAGATCTTTTTTTAGAGGATAAATGTAATAATAGGACACCAGAAGCAGAAGGGTTTTGTAAAGAAATTGGAATTGGTCCAACGGTTATGAATACTGTTAGTAGAGTAAGAAATGTAATAAATGAAAAAACCCTTATAGATGGTCTTGTATTAGCAGGATGTGAAACTAGAGAAAGAATAGAGAAAGCTATTGGGGCAAATGTTTTTCCAGAGGGCTTAGTTCGTAGACCGGGGATGAAAGATCAAGAGTTATTAGAAAAGTATGATTGGATTAGACAAGATTGGTTTTTGAAAAATGCTTCGTTGAATTGGCTTAGATTAGCAGGAATATTAGATCCAGTTTCTTATGAAGAAGTTTTTCAAAATGCTGGTTATAATTTAATGGATAAGCAAAATAATTCAGAATTTGCTTATTTCGTATCTAAGTATGGAGCAGAAAACGCTAATCATATGTTGTTGAATGGCAAAGATGTATTAACTATTGGGGGAGGTAGTGGTCGTGATGAGATTTTTTGGGCAAAATCTAGAATTGCTCAGGTTGATGTTAAGAGCATTACTATGGTTGATGCTAGTCCCTCTGCTATTGGTGAAATGAAAAAGAGAGTGAAAGTTCTTAGTTCT
>JAIPIW010000016.1 GCA_021734525.1 Candidatus Altimarinota bacterium
AAAAGACGTGGAATTAAAAAAGACGTGTTTTTATTACACCTCAAAGAATGTGAGTTTCGATTTAATTATCGGAACGAAAATCTTTATGCTAAACTGTTAGAAATTCTTAAAAATAACTCGCTGTTCTAGTCTTGACCCTTTTAGTATTTTTCTTACCAAAAGACAAGGAAGTCTTTCTTGATATGAAAAAAACATTTCAACTTATACAAAAGGGAATGGAGGAGACAAGAAGGATAGTTCCCTCGCTCGAACTCATCAAAAATGGCTTAGATAAGCTAAAAAAAGATGACAAAAGACGCGTAATTTCCATATGGAGCGCGTAACGGGAATCGAACCCGTATCTCAGCCTTGGCAAGGCCGTGTAATAGCCATTATACGATACGCGCTTCTCGTTTTTTGTTACTCTTCCTTTTCTAAATCAGAATCACCTTCTTCTTCTATTTCATCTATATCTCCTTCTATATCATCCCCATCAAAATCTTCATCTAAATCTTCATCTATTCCAGTTTCATCATCATCCATAGTCATTTTAGAGGCTTCTGCTTCGTCAGCTACTGCTTGAACTTCTGCGGCTTCGTCAATTAGCTCTCTTTCTCGTACTACTCCTTCTTCTTCTTCACTTTCTGGAGTAAGTACTCCTTCAGCAATCTGACCATCTTGTAAAAGTTCTACCTTGAGACATAAGGCTTGTAATTCTTTGATTAACACATTGAAAGATTCTGGCACAGAAACGAGTTCAATTGGTTCTCCCTTCACAATCGCTTCGTAAGCTTTCGCTCGACCATGCACATCATCTGACTTAATCGTCAGCATTTCTTGTAAGATATGAGCTGCTCCATAAGCTTCTAAAGCCCAAACCTCCATTTCTCCAAATCTCTGTCCTCCATTTTGTGCTTTACCACCAAATGGTTGCTGAGTAACTAGTGAGTATGGTCCAACAGACCTGGCATGCATCTTATCTTCTACTAAGTGGATAAGTTTCAACATGTAAACTATTCCCACAGAAGTCTTATGGTCAAAAGCTTCCCCAGTTCGTCCATCATATAGTTGGAATTTCCCATCTTCTGGGAAGTCATTACTCTTTAAGAATTCTTGAATCTTATCTACTTTAATTCCGTGTAATACTGGTGTTGCTACTTTAATTCCCATCTTATTAGCTGCCATTCCCAAATGAGTCTCTAAAATCTGTCCGATATTCATACGAGAGGAAACTCCTAAGGGGTTGAGGATAATATCTACTGGAGTTCCATCCTCCATATGAGGCATGTCTTCTGACGGAATAACTTGGGAAATAACACCCTTGTTACCGTGTCGACCGGCCATCTTATCTCCTGCTTCCAAGTGTCTCAACTGAGCCACTTTTACTTGGATTCGTTTAATTACTCCGGTTGGTAAATCGTCTCCTTCTGAACGATCTAGAATAGAAACATCTATTACTTTTCCTCCAGATCCTCGTGGTAGACGTAGAGAAGAATCTTTTACGTCATGTGCTTTCTCTCCAAATATTGCTCTAAGCAATCTGTCTTCTGCTGTTAATTCTGTTTCTCCTTTTGGTGTTACTTTTCCAGCTAGGATATCTCCGGCAAGTACCGTTGCCCCAATTCTCACTAGTCCTTGTTCGTCTAGATCTTTTAGTTTGGCCGCTGCTACATTTGGAATATCTGAAGTTAATTCTTCTGGTCCAAGTTTGGTGTCTCGGACATCTAGTTCATATTTCTCAATGTGGACAGAATCAAAAAGTCCTTCTTTTACAACTCGGTCAGAAACAATCACCGCATCCTCAAAGTTGTATCCACTCCAAGACATGTAGGCAACTAGTAAGTTTCTTCCTAGTCCCAGTTCTCCATTTTGAACGGATGCTCCATCTACTAAGATATCTCCTTTTTTTACCTTTTCCCCAGACTCCACTACTGGACGCTGAGTAATACAAGTAGATTGGTTAGTCCGATAGAAATTTCTAATTGGGAAAACTACTTTCTTTCCAGATTTACCAACAAATACTACTTCATTGGCATCTACGTATTTTATTTCTCCCGCTTCTGGAGCATGAATACACTGGTCGTGTGAAGTAACTCTTTCCATACCAGTTCCAATAACAGGAGATTCTGGTTTAATTAGTGGTACTGCTTGTCTCTGCATGTTGGATCCCATCAAAGCTCTGGTGTTATCGTCGTGTTCCAGGAAGGCAATAAGAGCCGTAGATAGAGAAACCAGTTGTTTAGGAGAAATATCTATGTGTGTAATTTTTTCTTCATTGTATGAACCTGGTTCGTAATTCTCCCTGGCAGAAACTATTTCCTTTGCAAACTCTCCTTTTTCGTTCAGGAAAGTGTTAGCTTGCGCGATACACATATTTTTTTCTGCTTCTGCGTCGTAGTAGTTTACTTCGTTGGTAATATAGGCCCAAACTGGTACTTCTTTGTAGTCTTTTAATTTCTTCATATCTTTAGCGATTTTACTATCAATTTCTGCTCCTTTCTTAATTACAATCTTTCGACCGTCCTTAATATCTTCTCCGGCTCTTCTACCAACACAAGATTCACCATCATTAGGAACACTACGAGAAACTGTACGGTAAGGAGTTTCAATAAAACCATATTCATTTACTCGGGCATAGGAAGCCAAGTGCAATACTAGTCCAATATTCGGTCCTTCTGGTGTAGTTACCGGACAAATTCGTCCGTAATGAGAAGGATGCACATCTCGCACTTCGAAGGAAGCTCGTTCTCGAGAAAGTCCTCCCGGACCCATAGCAGAAATTCTTCGTTTGTGTTCTAGTTCTGCTAGAGGATTTGTCTGATCCATGAACTGAGAAAGCTGTGAACTAGCAAAAAACTCGTGCATAGAAGCAGTAATTGGTCGGCAGTTAACAATCTGAGTTGGAGTTACTTCTTCTAAATCCACAATAGACATCCGGTCTCGCACAATACGTTCTGTACGAAGTAGTCCTACTCTAAATTTGTTTTGTACAAGTTCCCCTACTGCTCTAATTCTTCTATTAGACAAGTGGTCTATGTCATCTGCTCCCACTCCTTTTCCTTGGTTAAGGATTAGGATTTCTTTAATCATAGCAATGAAATCTTCTACCCGGAAAACACGTCCTTTGGCATCATCTTTGGTTTTTAGTCCAAATCTTTTGTTAATCTTATAACGAGCAATAGAACCTAGATCATACTTCCGGAAATTATGAAACATTTCTTCAATAAAGTTTCGGGCATTTTCTGGAGTAGCTAAGTCTCCTGGTCTAATTCTTTTATATACTCCCTGCCAAGCCTCTTTGTCATTTTCTGACTCATCCTTAACGAGGGTTTTGGTAATAGAGTTTTCTTCTAGTCCCTTGGTTTGTTCTTTGAACAAATCCAAGATTTCTTTATCTGTGGAATAACCAAAAGCTCTCAGGAACATGGTCACTGGAATTTTTCTTTTCCGATCCACCTTAATCCAAATCAATCCTTTCTTATCAGATTCTACTTCTAACCAAGCACCACGCTTGGGAATCATTTTAGCGGTAAACTTACCAGGTAGAGCTGGATTTTGCGCAAAGAAAATTCCTGGACTTCTAACAATCTGGGAAACAATAATTCTTTCGATTCCGTTAACAATAAAAGTTCCTTGTTCTGTAATTCGTGGAATCTGTCCAAAATAAACATCCTGTTCCTTGATTTCTCCAGATTCTAGATTAGTCAAAGAGACGTGTGCTCGAACAATGGATTCATAAGAAAGTCCTTTCTCTCGGCACATAGGAATATCATATTTTGGTTCTTCAATTTCATATCCTTTAATTTCCAATCTAAGTTTTTTCCCTGTCGCATCTTCGATAGGATTAATTTCATCTAGTAGCTCCTTAATCCCCTTTTCTAAAAACCAATTGTAAGATCTAGTTTGGACCTCAATTAGATCTGGAAAAGGAAAGTCTTGTTCGACATCTGTAAAAAAATACCGACCGCCTTCTTCTTTAGTGGGGGTCAGCTGTGCAGGAAATTGAAGCGTTTTTTTCGTCATGTAAAGTGATTAAAAAAAATCGATTTTAGAAATCTCGTATCTGTCGTATCCAAAAGACACAATTTATCGCGCGCGATTGTAGGTAACTGTAAGCTAATGTCAAACTTTTTGACGAGAAATTTTTCGCCATTACAATCTCCCCGCTCTTTATTTTTTTTCTGTATTATATTATAATATAATACGACTACGGAGAGGTGGCAGAGTGGTCGAATGCGCACGCTTGGAAAGCGTGTGTGGAGGCAACTTCACCGCGGGTTCGAATCCCGCCCTCTCCGCCATGAAGTGCACTAATACCACCTGATTCCTTTCCACTATGGTGGACGGGGCATTGGGACATTTGGTGTGCTTACGCCCCAGAAAGCCCTTTAAACGAATCAAAGGATAGGAGTTTTTAGTCCTTATGTGGTGTGTGCAATAAGGGCAGTTTTGATTTGCCCTTTTTTTAAGACTCGTTAGACTCTTGCGGATTGGCTTTGAAGTGGAGAAAGAAGTTTTGATTTGCCCTTTTTTTAAGACTCGTTAGACTTCTTACGACATCAACGAATTAGACTGGATTGTTTTGATTTGCCCTTTTTTTAAGACTCGTTAGACTAAAGTTTATAAAGTAGAACAGATTGAAGAGTTTTGATTTGCCCTTTTTTTAAGACTCGTTAGACTTTCATTTAAGAAATAAACATCTCCTCGATGTTTTGATTTGCCCTTTTTTTAAGACTCGTTAGACTCCAATCAATTCATCTAGCCGCTATGTAGAGTGTTTTGATTTGCCCTTTTTTTAAGACTCGTTAGACTCAGAAAGCTGAAATATGGCGGACCATGTTTGTTTTGATTTGCCCTTTTTTTAAGACTCGTTAGACTTATAAAGTAGTAGGCTCGTGGTGCGTATTGGTTTTGATTTGCCCTTTTTTTAAGACTCGTTAGACTAAATATGAAAACCCTATACTTGGCAGACGGGTTTTGATTTGCCCTTTTTTTAAGACTCGTTAGACTCTTGGTTGAATTACGGTTACAAGAGAGAATGTTTTGATTTGCCCTTTTTTTAAGACTCGTTAGACTACCAATGTATTGGGAGATCCTTATTTGGAGGTTTTGATTTGCCCTTTTTTTAAGACTCGTTAGACTACGAGTAGGCAAATCTTAACTAATAAAGAAGAATCTGATGCTCTAGGGTTAAATATCCTACCATCTGACGCTTCTTTTTTTACCAAATGGCAAATAATTTTGGCTGCTGTGGGTCAATTTGTTGTTTTTTTTCTAAATATTCCCTTCCTACACAATTAATAGATTTTTCCCATTGTTTTTCCGTCAGAAAAAAGACTTTCACATTTCCTCCTTCTGGAACCTCTGGAAGCAATCGTTTGGTATGTTTTTCCATGGTTTCATAACTTCCACAAAAACGCATATATACAGAATACTGTGCCATTGAATACCCATCATCTAACAAAAATTTACGAAACTGAGTAGCAGTCTTTCGCTCTTTTTTTGTAGTTACGGGCAAATCAAACATTACAACGCTCCATCCCATTTTAAAAGGTCCTGTAAGTGGTTGGGCTTTACTGCGGGAAGCCAAAGCGGACTTATTTTTTGACATACAAATGAGTTACTCAGGCTTGCCGAAGCAAAATCTATACAGTTTATCATTTTTATGTTTTTTTTGCAAGCATCGAAACGTAATAATTGCCAACTTGTTTGAGAGTACGCAATGTATTTTTTGAAATCAGAAAAATCTTTTTGTTGGCGATGTTGAAGAAATACCCACACCATCAAGTCTAAAAAAGGTCGCCAAGGCTCCATCATGTCATACACCAGTGCATGAGATTGATATCGGTCTATGTGATGCACTCCGTGTACGGGATTAAGTCCATGTGCGATAAGCGAACGATGGATCATGGCTTGCAACACAGTGTAACCATAGTTGAGCATTATATTTATCTGGTGTTCATCATCTTGTCGACGAGTGAGATTCGACTCTCCCAATTTTTCAAAAAATGATCGAAAATATTGTCTTGCGGCTGCTGATTCATTCAGCAGTTTCTTGTGTGATTCTTCACGCACATACTCAGAATCTGCTCCTATCAATTCCAAAACGGTTGTCTGATTTTCTATTTTTTGTCGCAAAATTTTTTGCCATATCCATTCCTTTAATTTTTTATCACTCACTTGTCGCTCCAATATTTGCGGATTAATGGTTTCAAGTATTGGCATCGTCATACCACAAGGTACAAATCGATCATCACAATGTACAATGCCAACTTTGTGCTCGAGCAAAGCAGACAGAACTTTTGATGAAAATGTTATCCCTCTTGCACCCAAAACCACACACTTCAAATCTTCCAACGGGATTTGTTGTTGAGTTTTCCCCTCCTTTTCACATTGCAAAAATCCACGGTATTTCCTGAGATGAATATCCGGTGTCAGGATGTGGAGAACATGCCAACTCATCGGATAAAATGGAAGTTATCTTTTAGTTTTCCTAAAGTAATTGGAATTGGCTTTCCTTTCTCATTCATTCTTACAGATTGTCCTCGAGAATTTATTAGCATGAGCTGTCCTGCTGTATTGAGAGATTGCATTGTATGTATGCCACGATCAATATCTAAATCCTCAATTGGTTCTGTAATTTCAATAATACAACCCGCATAAAAGAGTGCATTATCTTTGATCTCATATCCTTGTGTTATCAAATCTTGTTTCGTTTTGTAGGGAGATTTAAAAGCATAGATTGGTTCGACTTTCCAGTTCCTTCCCTTTTTAGAATATAAATACACCCCATGTTGTAGAGTTCCTGTTCCACTAATACTTTTGGATTCATAATATTGTCCCCGTGCATACGGATTTTTGGAAAGGTTTTTTTGATTATCTGGTTTTCCTTTCTCTACTTGTATTTTTTTGACATAGAAGTTATCAAAAAACTCTTTTTTTTGTTCTTCATTTGGTTTCTTCTCTAAAAAAGATTCTATTTTCTTCCGTATTACAGGATCAATAATTTTCTTGGGATTTGCACTTTCTACATTTACTCGTCCTACAGTGATTTTTTCTTTTTTTAACACTTTTTCACCCCGTTTTTCCACCACTTCTTGTTTTTCAATGACTCGATACGCAGTTTCACCAAGTCGTGCTTTATTTCGTGCGATTTTATGAGGTACAACTTCTTTCAATTTTTCTGCAAAATATTTGTGATCCCGAACTTTTTCAGGAAGTTCTAATTTATCAAACAGTCGTGGGTTTCGCATATATTCATTGAGATACGTCATCACCATTGCATCCAACGCATGATGCCTATGGTCGTCTCGATTTTTAATGTCTTTTTTCTGCTCTTCTTCTGTCAAAAAAGGTTTCAATGCTTTATTCAACCCATATTTTCGTCTTATTTTTCCCACCAACGAACCGCTCACGGTATGTATTTTTCTACTCTCTCCTTCCGCTCCCGGCTGCCACCCAAACCAGACACAAGCTATATCTCGTGCGAGCCGTGCTACCCATCCAGTAACCGCCAAACCATAGTAACGATCGATAAGTTTTTCTGCTTCTTCTTGGCTTCGACAAAGAAGAATTTGTTTTGTTTTAGGTACGATAATTTTTCCAGACAAAGATTTTCTGTTTGGGAACATTCTTTCTACCCGATTTTTGAACGCTTCCCATTCGCTCTCTGTAATATATTCAAAGGGCATCCGATTTCCTTTTTTTGCATTTTCAGAATGAGTTGTGAGCACCGTATTTTCTATGGCATCGGGTCCATTCCATTTTCCTCCCTGAGGGATAACGTGTTCAATTTCACAATTCGGAAGTTCTCGAGGAGCAATATTCTGTCCTGTGTAGGGACAAATATTTCCTTGTTTTTTCCACATGATATACTTTCGCACCAGATGATTTTCTTTTCGATAATCTGCACCAAAAATATTCGCTAATTCTTTCTGGGCTTCCTCATACATTTTATGGTTCTCATTACTGGCTTTGGTGTAGTCTTTTTTCTTTTGCTCTGAGCTAAAATCTTCCCGAGCAAACTCCACCACAATATTTTCTGGGGTTCCAAAGACTGCTTCTAGTTTTTTGAGTTGCTTAAAAAATACTTCTAGCCGATGCCGAATAACAGAATTCCTTGTACTCCCTATGATATTGTGGACTGCTGTTTCTAAATCACCAGTGTTTCTATCAATATTTTTTTCGACCAATGTAGGCGCTACGATATAAATCTTTTCTGGATCATTTTCCTTCATCCGAAGTAAAAAATCTAAGTCATCTGGTTTAAGTTTGAATTTTTCAAACCCAGTAAAATAACTATCGACTAAATTTTGACGAAAATCATGCGGTGATTCTCCACTCAAAATCAATTCTCGAAGTAATACCATCGCTGGCCTACAGAATCCGATTCGTCCGGACGTTTTTGGCATTAGTACCTCTGGTGTCCCCGTATAAACTTTATAGTTTTGTTTTTCACACCAATTTTTCCATTGTGTCTTTGTTATTTTGTATTTATTCGCAATTTTTTTGTAATCAATTTTTGCTTTGAGATTTTCTTTTTTTTGCTTCAGAAAGCCTTCCATGTATTTTGTTCGTTCGGATTCTGCTTTTTTGTACCACTCCCGGATTTCGTTTGTAGTAAGTTTTTGATTTCTTCTCTCCTTTTCCACAAACATATTTCGAAGTTTTAACAAGAAATGTACTTGAAAATACAACACATCTTCTGCTCGAGTTACTTTAAATCGTGGAATACAACTACACGGATTTACACAACGATTATCAAAGCGAGCTTTTTTTTGATCAAGGACTCCTTCAATTTTTGTATCATTGAACGCTTCAAACTCTGAACCAAATAAAATATATTCCTGCCACTTTTCAGGATTTGAACCAACTGTTTTCAGTTCTGGAATTTGTCTTGCGGCCTGATTCAAAAGAAGACGTAGTTCTTTTTCCACCAGATCTCGTGAAGCTGTATACCCCCTTGCTCGTTTGGCACTATGATTTTGTTTGAACTTCATTTCTCCTGTCTTGGGATCAAAAAGTCCCATCTGATACGCATCGTAATAACAAGGAAGTCTAAATTTTTCATTTTCAAATATTTCTTCTAATTGTTTATCAAATTCGAGTGTTCTTTTTTTCCCATCTTCATCATCTTTCTTTTGTTTTTTTGCCCACGGAACATCTGGATACCCTGCCCGTTGAAAAGCAGATCGAATCGCCTTATAAATCTGCCAACCTTCCAATTTTTCGCCTTGCAAAAGCAAAATTCTGAGCAAACAAGAAGTGTAAACAGTCTCATCTCCATCTTTTGCAAACTCTCTCTCCAGTCTTTCATCTCCTTTTGTACCTTTCCATTCACCATTTTCTTTGTACATCTGAATTCCATTCAATGTTTGTTTCCCAATCTCTTCCCAAACTTTCTTCCACCATTCCTCCCTTTTTTTATGAATATTTCGCGTTCTTTTTTGTCGTCGTCGTTCTACTTGACTTTGAATGGTCGCAACTTCTGCATCTATCAAGAGAGAATCTGCGTGAACTATATCGTCTGCTTGCCTAACAGCTACCCCTAAACTTCCAAGTCCTACATCGAAACCAAAAATTGTACTATTCATTTTTTATTTTTTCTATTCAAAAATAAATAATATCTTCAAAAAATCAATCATTTCCTTTTACAAATAAGCGTCAGGTTGGCAAAACTTCGGCAATCCACGGAAGCTAATTGTAGTGTTTCATTTTCAGATTAAGGAAAACTAGAAAAGAAAGTTATAAGATCGGAGACTTATACTCTCCGCCAGATTATCGATTAATTGATTTAGTCAGATAGTAACCAGAAAAAATAGCAAAAAAGATATTCAACCACATGAAGATCATACTAGCTTCTAGGTAGCTGAAGAAAGCCACCATAATACTTCCTAATGTTAAAGCTAATTCCCTTCGTATAGTTCCCGTCTGAAAAGCATACCCCATCCCAATACCAGATAATCCTAAAACAAAGAATACTGTCTGATAACCTTCAAAAAGGTAGAGAGAGTAAACAATGAGCCCCAAACCAATAACGGCAATAATTGGCGTATCAATATCATCTCGCACGTTGAGCATCATTAGAATGCTGGCCACTACAGCTAAAGATTGCAACAGCACGAAAAATATCGTTTCTCCCTGCAAATAACCAAGAAGAGAGTAGGTCAGCATAAAGAGTGCCCCTAAGGCAAAAAGCCAATTCTTTACCGACTTAGCTGGATGATTAACATCCTTTCCTTCCGGCCATGCTGCTCCAGAAACTAAAATAAGTGCCCCCACCAGTCCTAATAAAAATAATGAATTCATGTTCCTAGTTTAAAGTTTTGAGATTTTTTGTAAAAACTTCTCAATTTCTGCCTGACTAACTTTGTATTTTTTTTGAAATTCTATTCCCTCGGAATAATCAATGTCTTTAAACCAAATCAATTGTTCTCTAAAGGTACGAGAATTAAAATTCCCTCCAAAAATGCGGTTAGTTTCTTGGGTAATAATTTCTAAAGAAAAATAATCTCTGAGGATAAAGTACATATCAACATAATCTTTCCACTTGGCTCTTCTCCCTAAAGCATAAGCCTTCATACTCGCCAAAATAAGAAGATTTGGTAATTTTATTACCTGCTCTAAATACTCATCCGCCTTAATAGCAAAAGGGAAAGAAATAAAAGAGACTTTCACCCCATTCACCAGACAAGTAAATTCATCCGCATTATTAACAAAAACACCTTCTATCTTAAATCCTAAACGGTTAATCTTATTTTCTATAGATCTAGTCTTTAACTCTTTCTCTGTAAAAAGATCGAAATCAATAGAACTTCTATGCCCCAATTGCAAAGCAATAGCAGTACCCCCGGCTAGATAAAAATCAGAACTAAAACTTTTTAGAAGTGGTAAAAGTTCTTTTTGTTTATCGGAAAGGATGTTTAAATGCATCATACAATAGAAAAATAATGTTTAAAGAAATTAAGCGTAATGGGACGATAGTTAGTTCTGGATTTTTTCACTTGTTCTGAAAAAATTTCTTTCACACTTCGCTTCCCTAAAATGCGTACAAGTTCTTTAAAATCTTCAAAAGTACCATTAGACAAAACATGTTCTACAATTGAATTTTTACTTAACTTTTTAGGATTTGCATACCAAACTAATCCTCTAGCTTTCACTAATTCTCGAGCCTTATCTAAACTATCCCCTTGCGGTTTAAACCGATAAGCTTTCAAGTGCTCTGCTTTGCGCTTACCACTTTCCAAGCGCTTGCCAGTAGAAAGATGCTTTAAGTAAAAACTTATGTCACTAGTAGATTTTATAGAAAGATTATGTCTGGAAAAAAATACTGCAATAGTGGCTGGTTTCTTTTTTAGAATGTTAGCTAATTCCTTATAAGTCATAATAATTATATATTACAACTATATTATAACGCATAAATATATAATTTTCAATAGTAATTTCAAGGATTATTTGCCTTAGAGATGAAAAAATCCTAATCTTTCCTAGATAAATTTTATTCTTCAAATAATGAAAAGATCTCTCTTACTACTTTCAATTCTTCTATTTGGTTCCATTCTTTCCGGTTGTGGCAAAGAAAAAGCCGCTTCGGATAACCTGCCAGTTGTACAGGAAACAGATAAATTACAGATTAAAACTATTAAGAAGGGTAAAGGAGAAATAGCTACCAAAGGATCTTTTGTAGTAGTCCACTATACTGGAGCTTTTACAGATGGTACTAAATTTGATTCTTCTCTGGATCGAGGAAAACCATTCAACTTCACCCTCGGGGGTGGACAGGTTATTGCTGGTTGGGATCAAGGAGTAGAAGGAATGCAAGTTGGTGAAGTTCGTCGTTTAATAATCCCCCCTCGACTAGGTTATGGTCCTAATGACTTTGGTCCAATACCAGGAAACTCTACGCTTGTTTTTGAAGTAGAACTTTTGGAAATCAAAAAAAATCCTGTGCCCCAAACCCAAGCTGGAAAATAGTTTTCTAAAGTATTCCACCATTTCCCATTCCCACCAGTCCTACAATTAGGCCAAGTATTCCTACACTCGCTCCTAAAATCCAGAAGCGCATGACTATTTGCGTTTCTGACCATCCTTTGGCTTCAAAATGGTGATGTATTGGGGATATTAAAAATAGTTTTCTTTTGAAATACTTCTTCCAAAAAAGTTGTAGAATTACTGACAAGGTTTCCAGAATAAAAATAAAACCAATAATCGCCAAAATTACGACAGCATTGGTTAACATCGCAATAACTCCCAATGTTGCCCCCAAGGCTAAAGAACCTGTATCTCCCATATATATTTTGGCCGGCGGAACATTGAACCACAAAAAAGAAACCAAAGCTCCTACAATAACCGCACAAAAAACAGAGAGGATTGGTAAACCATAGAAATAAGAAATTACTGCAAAACAGCCATAAGCAATCGCCAGTAATCCACCCGCTAAACCATCTAATCCATCGGTAAGATTTACGGAATTAGAAGTTCCTACCAGAATAAAAACAAATAAGGGGAAATACCAAAGACCAATATCAAAATCTCCAATACCTGGAATATGAATGATTGACCACTCCAACTTAAAGGTAAACCAAATTGCTCCTAGTAAGGCAAATCCTACCAATGTCCAAAGCTTAACTTTGGCTGGCAATCCTTTTTGTTTCCCTTTTTCGCGGATATTGAGGTAATCATCTATTACTCCTAGTCCCCCCACCAAAGCTAAAGTAAGAATTGGTAAATAGGTTTCTCCTCGGTTGAGAATAGAAGCATCTATCAGACCAAAATAAGCCAAGATTCTAGAAAAAACTATCGTCCCCAATACCGCCAGTAAAATCACAATCCCACCCATGGTTGGAGTCCCTGACTTATGACCATGAAATTGCCTAAACAACTTAGCAGTCCCCCCACTAAGACCATCCTGTCTTATTTTTTGCGTTAATTTCGCTCGACGAATAAAGCGGATAAAAGGAGGAAAGAAAAAAGTCGCTAGCAAAAAAGAACATCCCGTATAAAGGAAGATCGTAATTAAATTAGCTAAGTGGATTGGTAATCCTGACATTTTTTAAAGGGGCAACTTTTGTTTACACGGCGACATTGTGCTCATGGAGGAGAAAAATGCAAACAATAAGAAAAATATAATACTAATGGGAGTCATTTCGAAAATAGTAGCTACACTACCAGTCAAAAAGACCGCCCCCAAAAACAACCTGTTTAAATAAGGTAATTCCAAAAACAAAACCACAAAAAATCCTAGAGCTAAAAGTAAACCAAATACTCCCAGTTGGGCAAAATAATCAGCAAAAATATTTTCAGCAATTAAAGCTTTGTCGTCATTATTTTCACGTAAATTCTTGGCCCGAGCTGCCGGTCCCAGTTTCCCTAAATTACCCACTAAAGGATTTTGCAAACCCATCTTCACCGACTCAACCGGACGGGTGAAATGTTCTGATGTCCCCAATCTTTGAACAAAATTATTGTTCAATCTCTTACTGCCAACTAGAACTCCCCAGAAGATTAATAAGATAACTAACAAAGTCGACATTATCTTCTGCCTGTTAAACTTGAACTGTTTAGTTAGGAAGAAAATTATTCCTAAAATCGCTACTAAAATAGCGCTTCTAGAGAAACTCTGCATAATTCCAAAAAGAAGTATTATTATGAACAAAATTTTTATACAAACCTCTTGTCTTTTATTGGCTCCTTTTGGTAAAAAAGGAATTAAGAAAAGGGCCGCTAAAAGGAGGTGGGCAAATTCATTAGGACCAGAAGAAGCCCCCTGCATTCTAATAAACTCCCCTGTTTCATGATACAAAGGCAAGGTTTGTCCTGGTACCCAAGAAGAGATTGTGGGTGAATAAAATCCAGTTAGTTTTTCAAAACCACCCATAAATTTTGCCCACACGCCAAAAAGAACAGATGCCGCACAAGAAACAATAAAAAGACTGGTAAACTGTTGTTTCCAAAATTCCCAGTCGGAATTTAGGAATTTTCTTTTTAGTCTAGAAATAACTAGGAATACAAAAAATCCTAGCCCTAGATAACGAGCAGCTACCAAAGAAGTAGATTTATCACTAGAGATTAAGACTAAGCTCAGAGTCCATAATAAAAACAGTACTGCCAAAATCTCTGCCCAAGAAAAGGTTGGCCAACCGTAAACACGCCAATTTTTTATTTCATAGAAAAGGACTGTAAAAAACAAAGCCAGTAGAACCACTTCTTTCCAAAACCGGAATGGTTCTGGTAGAAACACCGTAATCGTTCCATGATGGGGCAGGAACAAAGCTAAAGAAAGTAGTAGTCGTTCTACGACCTTTTTTAACGAAGGAAGAGATAGAGAGCAAGAAGCCAAATCCATGTTATAAGAATAAAGACAAGCATTTCCCGATGCAACCACCAATCACGATAACCCTTAATTTTTACATCCAGAAAAGGATAGAATGGTCTGTATGACCAAACTCCAGTATGAGTTGGAATATCCCAGACAATATGAGAAGCGTGACCAATGGCAAAAGCAAAAAGAATTTCACTACGAAAAAACCAAGCTGAAACAAAAACTAAGGTTAATACCAATAAGCTGTGACAAAAATAATAAATCTTCATCGTTATTTTAGCAGGAATTTTAAATCCTTTATTTTTGTATTTAGAAACAATTTCTTTGATAGACATCCCTAAAAACTGGGAAACAAGCATCCAATCCGCCCAAATAGCTCCAATGAAACAAGCTAACTTCGCCCACAGATTTTCAAAAAGGGTAGATAGTACCAATCCCGTCACCACATGCGTCCCTGTGTCCATGCAAAAAATTTGCTAAAATTCTGCCGTAAATTACTCTTGAAGTCCATGAAAAAATTAATAATCATTTTAGGTTTGTTCTTAAGTTCAACCACTTTTGCCATGGGAGATTTAGAAGTATCTTCTTGGCAATTTAGCGGAGTTGTCCCTAAAAACGGGATTAGAATCCCCTTCTTAACCATCCAAGTAACTGCTCGTAATGAAGAAGTACAAATATCAGAAATAACTGTCCGAAGAAACGGACTTTCTGAATCTAGTGATATCTCTCGTTTAATTGCTATTACCGATAAATTTCGTCGTTCCTTACGAACTAGTTTTAATAATGACGACTTAGCAACTTTGAAATTCCGTAACCCCTTAGTGCTTACTCCAAACGAAACACACAAAATAACTATCTACGGCAACCTCAACATAACTGCTACTTCCGGACGAACTATCGCTTTGTCTTTAGAGAATATAACCAGTAGTGCAAATAACATCTCTCAACCATCGGTTGAAGAAACTTTTCAGGAATATCAAAAACGTACCATCCCAAAAAGAGCAAATCGCTGGCGCATTAAATGCGTAAATAGAAAATGCCAACGCATTTTAGAATAGAATTTATTCTCGCATTTCCCAAAACTGTTCCCCAATCCTAATCTTATCTCCTAAGACCGCACCTTGTTTCTCTAGTTTCTTGATAAGGTTTTTCTTTTTCAGCACATCATAAATTCTTTCTCGGGCTGGTTCACTGTCAGGATCTGTCTGTCTAACCATTTGCTCTAATCGTTCGTTTTTTATCTCCCACCAGAATTCTGTCTTACTGATTTCTATTTCCTTCTTTTTTAGTTCTTCCGCTGGACGGAATACCACTTCTTCTGCTGTATCCTCCTCTACTTCTTCCTTCTTTTTCTTCTTCTCTTTCGGTACTTGAGACCAAAGAACTCCCATTAACTCATCTAATCCTTCGTGAGTGGGAGCAGATAACTTATAGGCCTGAAGACCAAATTTCTGCTTAAATTCTGCAATTAAGAAATCTTCTAATTCCCCATCCGTTAAATCTATCTTAGTAAAAACAGGTAGAAAAGGTTTTTTTGCTAAATCTGGTGAAAACTTTTCTAATTCTTCTCGGATAACTTCAAAATCCTTGAGGGGGGTGTTAGACGTAGCATCTATTAAGTGTAATACGAACTTCGCTCTCTCTATATGACGTAAAAATTGGTGTCCAAGTCCTTTTCCTTGATGAGCCCCCTTAATAAGCCCCGGAACATCTATAAAAACCAGTTCCTTATCATCTAATCTAGAGACTCCTAAATGCGGTATAATGGTGGTAAACTCATAGTCTGCGATTTTTGGTTTGGCATTAGAAACCACAGAAATAAACGTAGATTTCCCTACATTAGGTAGTCCCACAATAGCTACATCTGCTACTAGTTTTAGCTCTAGATCTACTTCAAATTCCTCTCCTATGTCCCCTTTTTCTGCAAAGTTAGGAGCTTGACGAACAGAACTAACAAATCCTGCATTTCCTTTTCCGCCTCGTCCACCTTTGGCGATTACAAACTCTTGATCTATATCTACTAAATCCACCAAAATTTCTTGGGTATGAGAATCTCTAATTTGAGTTCCAACGGGAACTTGTAATATTAGACTCTGTCCATAACCACCTGTCCGATTATTCCTTCCGCCCGGTTTACCATTCTCGGCCTTGAAATTCTTTTCTGACCGAAAATCTGCCAGAGTATGAATATTGGTAGCAGTATGGAAAATAATATCTCCTCCTTTGCCACCATTACCACCATCTGGACCACCTTTGGGAACGTATTTGGATCTCACAAAACTAACACATCCATCTCCTCCCTTGCCAGCCGCTACTTTTATCTTTACTTCGTCTACAAACATCTCGATTATTATCGATTATCAATCCTTAATTATCAATGAAAAAGTTACCTTCTAGGAAGAAATTGTTCATTTGATATTTCTCTCAAATCTTCAATGGATTCTATTTCTGTCAAAACTTCTCTTGTAATCCCCTCACAACTTGTAACGCATGAAGCAGAGAATAATGATCTTCTTGTCCTACCTAATTGCTCACATTCAAATCGTTCTCTAACGCCTTTTAAAGTGTTCGGATAATTTTCTAGTTCACCCATTTTAAAATATTAAAAAATCTAATCGCTAGATAATCATAATTTATACTTTGTCAAGGGTTTTCTTTTCTTATTTTTTAGCAACTCCTACAACTTTCTCGAAAATTTTAGGGAAATTTACTGCTAATTCAGAAAGATTCTTCCTGTCTACTTCCATTTTAGCATGAAGCCATTTGTTTTTTACTTCAGAATATCTCAACCCCATCGCTCTCAGAGAAGCAGAAATTCTGGCAATCCAAAGTCTTCTAAAATCTCTTTTCTTTTGTTTTCTTCCAACATAAGCATGCATTCCTGCTTTCATTATAGCCTGATGAGCCATCCTGAAAGTAGAGCTTCTTTTGCCTCTATATCCCTTAGCTTGGGCTTTTACTTTCTTATGTCTTGCGTGAGCAGCGGTTCCGCCTGTTACTCGGGTCATTTTATTGTTATTTAGGAATCTTTAAGAGTCGGGAAATTATTGTTTTATGTCCTGCTGGAGCATCTACTCCAAGTCGTGACACTTTCTTTTGTCTGCTAGATTTAGAACTCAATAAGTGATTTCTACAAGATTTCTGGAGCATTACCTTACCAGATCCAGTAATTTTAGTTCTTTTCTTGAGACCAGAATGAGTTTTTTGCTTCATGATTATTTTTAATTCTTAGAAGGTTTTACAATGGCAGTTATCTGATTACCCGTAGAACGAGGCATGTTTTCCAATTGAGATACTTCTGCTAGAGAGTCAACAAAGGCCTGCATTTTCTCCCTGGCCAAATCCTGATGAGCCTTCTCTCGCCCCTTCATAACCAGTTGGATCTTGAGAGAATGTCCAGCGTTCAGAAATTCTTTAGCTTTTTCTCTTTGTCGGGCCAGATCTCCTTCGTCAATACGGAAGGTTATCCGGATCCCTTTCATTTCTTTAGCTTTGGCAGACTGCTCTTTCTTCTTGAGAGCGTAGAGCATCTTTCCGTAGTCTATTATCTTACAGACTGGCGGATCTGCTTTAGGAGAAATCTCCACTAGATCCACTCCTTTCTCACGAGCTAGATCTAAAGCTTTAGCAATAGGGGTCACTCCTAGTGGCTCACCCTCGCTGTCAACTAGCCGCACTTCTCTGGCCCGAATTTCTCCATTAATATAATGAAGTTTTTTCGGAACCCTTTGCGCTAAGCGTTTTGGACGGCGACCGCCACGAAATGAGAGTCCTATGTTTAAAGAAAATTAATATTGTAAAAAAAGCGGTCGGATTCTACGGTGGGAGAAAGTTTTGTCAAACTTTTCCTTGCCTCTCCTTGCGTTTTTACAAAAAATCCGTAATATTCCTCGCACATTAACCTCATAATTTAATAAATGTTTCCAACTCCCATCTGGATTACGAATTTCAAAAATTACGAAAGCACTACAGGCGAAAACGCTTTAATAATGGCTCGTATTCATGACAAGGTAGCTAAAGAAACAGGTAAAAGCATTGGTATTGTGGTTAATATTGTGGATCTAGGTAGAGTTGCCCGAGAAGTAAGTATTCCTGTTTTTGCTCAACACACCGATGCCATTGATTATGGTAAATTTAATGGCTACATTCTTCCCCAAGCCGTACAAAAAGCTGGGGCAGTTGGAACACTACTAAATCATTCTGAACGCCGTCTAGAATGGGAGGAATTAAAAGGCTGTGCTTCTTGTGCCCAAAAAGCCACTTTAACCCGCATTATTTGTGCGGAAAATCCAGAAGAAGTAGAAAAACTAGCTGGACTATCTCCAGACTTCCTTGCTTTTGAACCCCCAGAACTTATTGGTTCCACTGGTGCCTCTGTGGCCAATTCTAAACCCCAGTCTATTACCGATAGCATCAAAGTTTCTGGTGGTATTCCATTACTTGTGGGAGCAGGAATTAATTCTGTTAGCGATGTGGAGGTTAGCTTAAAACTAGGCGCGCAAGGATTCTTAGTGGCAACCGCCATTACTAAATCTCCAAACCCAGAACGAGATTTACGGAATTTTGTTAGCGCGATGTAGTATTATATTATAATATAATAAACTCACATTGACAAAGTATGCGATATTGTTTATAATGTCCTGAAGTTTTTAACTAATTTAAAAACTTTGCTTGCGCCCCTCAGTTTCTGCGCGCTGAGGGGTAATTTTCTATTTAACTTTTTATCTCAAATTCAATTTGATCTACCAAGTTTGGCAAATTCTCTGCCCAGAAAGGAGAAACTCTAATATCCAGAACTTTTTCTACTTCTGGATAATTAGAAATGATACTTCTAACTTCTTTCTTCTCTTTTCCGATTATTTCTTTTTTGAGATTTTCTCTCCATTCCTGCGCTACGGGAGATTCTGAGTCTAAATCCAAAGTTTCTACTCCTTTCATTTCCACTGAAAGTTTGAGCCATTTGTCATCATATAATTTTTCTGAATCCAGTACCCGATAATCTGCCGAACCTTCATCAATGGAAATTAGTTTCTTCCGGTGATCTTGCGTAGCACGTAGTTTCTCTCCCAAGAAATTAGTTACATCTGTCTGGTCAAAAACAATCCCTGACATTTGCAGACTGGCAGAAACTTCAAAAGTCTGGACCTCTTGTCCAATTAAGTTTTCTGGGAAACCAGCGTCTAGTAAATTCATTGTTAGAAGTCTTGGATCATCTAATAAAACGTAATAATTCTTTTCTCTAGCAGATCTATTTCTTATTTCTGTCTGTAATTGTTCTATCCCTCTAACTCGGAATGTTTCTGTCAGTACTTCTTTCACTTTTTCGAAATCATCTTCTCCAATAAAGTAATGAGTTAGAGTAGAACCACCCAGTAAAGGACCACGATTAGCTTTGGCATACCAAAGTTCTCGAGAAACATCTCTCAAAGCTGGAAAGAACAGTTCTGTTCCTGCTTCAATATTTCCCCTTTCTCCAATTGGTTTTCCCTCACTATCATATTCATCGGCAACTACCTCTACTACTAACTGTCCCGCTCCGTCTTCTGTCTGAGGGGGAATCTCTACTCTTTCTGCAAAACGGAAGATTGCTCCATCTGGAGCTTGAAGACGAGAAGGGACCATGATTTTCGGTCTCGAGGTTTCATTAAAGAGCACTACTTTCCCTCGTGCATTGGTTAGATCATAACGACGACCAGTAGCAGGAAATACTTCTGTACCTGTAACTTCTGTTTGAACAAAAATACCATCTACTGTAGGTAAAGTTGTGTTATCTTTTGGAATGCTGGCATCTGGAAATTTAACCAGAATATTTTGGGTAACTGGTACTACGGATATTTTTGGTTTTACTTTTATAACCGCTCGGGGAGAAATCCAAAACCACACACCAACCAAAATTACTATAACCGCCAAAAAGGCGAAGAATACTCTTCCTCTTATTGGTTTACTGCCATTTTTCTGGATCTTCTGGGTAGCAAAATCTGGTCTAGCTTTTGTTTTCTTAGTAGTAGTATTTTTAGGTTCTTTGGTTTCATTTTTCTTCGCCGCAATTTTTTCTGAAAAATCAGATAATGTTTTTTTAGGTTCTTTGTCTAATTCTTTCGGAACTTTAGTATGAGTAGTTAATTTTTGGGACTTAAGAATATCTCGAATGAATTTTTGTTCACAAACAAAAGAAATAGCGATTCCTGCTTCACTAGCTGCTGTTTTTAGTTTCTTAAGAAAAGAAACATCTGTGAGAAGATTAGAATTACGCGGACAAATAAAAACAATCTTTTGTACGGTAGTTTGCTTAAAAAGACCGAGAATGTCCTGTACTCCATCACTAAGCCGCAGACCGAGTTTTAAAATTTCCATCACCTTAAAATTTACATGCTTCCAAAGTATTGGTCAAAAAATCATTTCTCTTTTCTTTAAAAAAGTGACATTTTTCTTCTTCTTTCTTATTATTAATAGACTAAATTATCACTCGATATAATTATGAAAAAAGTACTAGTTGTTGGCGCAGGAAACGTCGGAGCACATATTATCCACTATGGAGTAGCACTTAACTTGGGAGTGGAATTCTATTTACTAGATATTAACGAAGAACTAGAACAGGCTCAGATTCTAGATCTGAAAGACACTCTTCTTTTTTCAGAAAGATCTCGTGTCAGTGGTATAAACTTTGGTGACCAGAAAATAGCAGAAATGGACGTCATTATCATTACCGCTGGAGCTAAACAAAGTCCTGGAGAAACTAGATGTGAATTACTAGGAAAAAATTCTGCCATGCTCCAAAGCATCGCTAATGATTTAGGAACCCTAAAACCTTCTGCTGTTATTTTACTAGTCACCAATCCTGTAGATATTCTTACTCATCTAGCCTATGGCATTTTTCCGCTACCAAAAAACCAAATCTTGGGCAGTGGAACTCTACTAGATTCTATGCGTCTACGATGGAGAATGGCAGAAAAATACAATATCAGTCCCAAAAACATTCATGGTTATGTCTTAGGAGAACATGGGGATAGTGAATTTGTTGCTTGGTCAACGGTCAAACCTGCCCAAGATTTAGAAACCAAAGAGAAAGAAGCTATCGAAAAAAGCGTACGTGAAGAAGCCTACGATATTATTAAAGGCAAAGGGTCAACTTACTTTGGTATTAGTGCAGCTAGCATTACCTTGGTAAATGCTATTTTAAACAATACCCAAGAAATATTTCCGGTTTCTACTGTTTACCCTCATCGCAATCACCCTGCTCTACAAAATACACCAGTTGGTATACCAGCTATTTTGGGCGCTAATGGTATCGAAGAAGTACCAGAGTTTGTTCTAAATGACGAAGAATGGCAGAAACTAGAACAATCTGCTGAAAAACTAGATAAGCTATATGCTTCTTGCCCATTAAAAATTACCAAAACATAGTATGAAAAATATCTTAATTATTTTTGCTTTATTTCTATCTGGTTGTGTTAATCAAAATAATGACCAACCAATAAGTCGCATTGGAAATTTATCTGATCAAGTTGTTATTCTAGTCCCTACAGCAAATGCTACTATTTCCTCTCCCCTACAAGTAAAAGGACAAGCTCCTGGAAACTGGTTTTTTGAAGCTACTGCTCCTCTAGTGGTTGTAGATTGGGACGGAAAAATTATTGGCGAACATTATATTACTGCCCAAGGCGATTGGATGACTACTGACTTAGTTCCTTTCTCTGGAGAAGTAAGTTTTGAGATTCCAGAAGATATTCCCTACCGCAATGGAGCCTTAATTCTCCAAAGACATAATGCTTCTGGTCTACCTAAACATGATGCAGCTGTGGAGATACCTATCCAGTTTTCTAAATAATTAAAACTTGATTTTTAAAAGGAAAACTTTAAAAATCACTCGGCGTTTTTATTGGGGCGTCGCCAAGCGGTAAGGCACCAGGTTTTGGTCCTGGCATTCGGGGGTTCGAATCCCTCCGCCCCAGCCAAATTACATTCCCCCGCTTTTATGAAAAGACTTTTTACTCTCGCCTTCCTTTTTGTAACAATATTTCTCACTGCTTGTGAAAGGAATATTGAATCTTCTGATATAAAAACATCCTTAACTTCCTCAGAAAATTATGTTTCTGTTCCTGAAGGTAATTATGTTTTGGATCTAGAAAAAAGTTTCTTGTACTGGGAAGGAGCGAAAATTGTTGGTGGAAGCCACGAAGGATATGTTCCCTTTATTTCCGGAGAATCTCTAGTAGATATAGACGGAAACTTATCTGGAGTTTTTACCTTAGATATGGACAACCTTTTAGCTACAGACACTGATAGTCCACTACTTCTAGAACACTTAAAAGGACCAGATTTTTTCAACACTAATACTTATCCTCAGGCTAAATTTACTATTATTAGCCGAGATAACACAAACATAACTGGAATACTCCATCTCAAGGGATTAGAAAAATCACTTACATTTCCTATTTCCATAACAGAAGACCCTGATCTTTCTGTAGAAGGATCTGTCATTTTAGATCGTAATGACTGGGGAATAGGTAATGCTATGCTGAAAAATGAGATTCCTATCAGATTTGAATTATCTTTAATAAAAAAGGCTCTTGCCTAGCAGATTTAGAATTTTTTGAGTATTTCTAACATTTTAGCATAAATATTTTCGTTACGGAAGTTCCAACGAAACTCACATTCTTTGAGATGAAGATTAAACTTTTGGGAAGCAATTCCATTGAACT
>JAIPIW010000017.1 GCA_021734525.1 Candidatus Altimarinota bacterium
GTGATTACTATGTGGTAATCGCACACATAAACACAATGTGTTTGTTTTTTACATTTCATGTCCAAACTTTACCACAGATTTTGGAAGCGCTACATCCCACGGGTCAGTAGACCCGGGGATTTTTCAAGGAACGTTAAAATATCCTTAAAAAAATATTAGTCTTTTTCTCATTAGGCTAAGAGGGAATGAAAATTCCCAGGGGGAAGGAAGATTTTTGAGAGAAATATCTCACATCTATCCAACCCTGTCTAACTGAGAAATTGCACCTAAAATTGAGAGATCTAGTCTGATAGTAACCGTATGCTTACTTCAGACTAGATCTTCACCTTTTATAGTTCCACCCTATTCCCAAACTCATCCAGAATCTGCACTTCCGGCTCTAATTTTATTTGGTTTTTTTCTAAGACCACTTTTTGCCATTTGCGAGAGAGTTTTAGAATATCTTCTTGGGTAGCATTACCTAGGTTCATAAAGAAGTTGACGTGTTTTGGAGATATTTGAGCTTCCCCAATTTGATCTCCAGTGGCACCAGCATCTTCCAGTAAACGGCGAGAGAAAACTTTCCCCGGAACTGGATTCTTGAAGAAGCTTCCACAGGATTTTCCCGGTGGATGATTTTGCCAACGTTTTTGGATAAGTTCTCTAGAAGCTTTTAAGGACTCATCTGGATCCTCTTTTTTAGAGAATTCTAGAGTAGCTCGCACAATGCACCAGTCCGGATTAGATTTAAAGATGCTTGTTCGGTAACCAAATTCACATTCTTGGTTACTGAATTTTTGTAACTGACCTTTTTCATTGATAAATTCTACCTCTGTAATGAATTCTCCAGTTTCCGATCCGTAAGCTCCAGCATTACCACGAATCATGCCTCCAAGAAGACCCGGTATGCCACTCATATTACATAGGTCGGCCCAACCGCGTTTGTTAGAGTCTTCCACTATACACTGCCAATTTTGTCCGGCTTGGATCTTGGCTTTATTTTCTTCCCAGATAGTTTCTGTTGTTTTGAGTAGAAAAACTCGTCCTCGAAATCCTTTATCTGACAAAAGTAGGTTAGCCCCTATTCCTAAAACGAGTTTTGGAATCTTTTTGGCAATAGTTTCAGCCCAAAGAGTAGAAAACTCTTCTATATCGTATATCTTCCAGAATTCATCGGCTGGTCCACCAACGCCGTAAAAAACGTATTTTCTTAATTCTTCGTTTGGCAACATCTCATTTTTCATCGAGCTTATTCTCAGAAAAAACTTGCCAGGAGTCAAAAGATTCGTACTATTTGCCCGTTGTTAAATAATTCTGCTTTAAGGATTATGGGAAGCAATAAAAATTATTTCTTAAAAATTTCCCATTATGGCTACTATTAAAGATCTATTTCAGAATTTTGTTCATCTTGGTCATCGTACCGATAGATGGAATCCGAAGATTAAACCTTTCTTGCATGGCATTAAGAATGGTGTACATGTTTTCGATTTAAACAAAACTGCCAAAGCTCTAGATGATGCTCAGAAGTTTTTGGAAGGAATTAAGTTAAGAAACGGAAAAGTTCTTTTTATTGGTACTAAACCACAAACTTCTTTGGTTATTAAGGAGATTTTAGCAGGATCTAAGCATTTCTATGTCGATGAGAAATGGGCGCCAGGACTATTAACAAACTTTAATGAACTAAGAAAAAGAATAGATCACTATCTTAATCTTAAGTCCCAATTCGATAGTGGTGAGATTAAGAAATATACCAAAAAAGAAATATCTGGATTCAAAAAAGAATTAGAAAAATTAGATAAGTCATATCATGGAGTAGCAGAAATGAGAAAAAAACCAGACGTGGTAGTTGTACTAGATTCTGTTGGTAATAGACTAGCTCTCAAAGAAGCAATGGTAGCTAAACTTCCAGTTGTAGCAATTGTAGATTCTAATGCAGATCCAGAAGGAATAGACTATCCAATTCCAGCTAATGATGATTCGGTGAAATCTATTGGCTTCTTGCTAGAGAGTTTGCTAAAATCTTTGGCGTAACTCTTAAAATAAATACTCATGACTGACGAAAATACTACTCCCAAGCAGGAAGAACTTACTGTTGGCGAAAAAATAAAACAAGCAGCTCAAAACGCCATTCCTTCCGACAAAAATACAGATGTTTCTAAGGTTATAGACAAAAAAGAAAAAACATTAGCAGTTCTTGGATATATTAGTTTTCTTTGTGTTTTACCTTTAGCTCTCAAGCCAAATTCTAAGTATTGCCAATTTCATGGTAAGCAAGGACTAGTTATTACTTTATTCTTTTTGCTACTTTCTTGGTTAGGTTGGGTTTTCTCTGTGATTGGGCTATTTTTAAACTTTGTACATATCATAATTGTTATTTTAGCTATTATGAATGCTTCTAAGGGGCGTACTTGGAAAATCCCTTTCGTTGCTCAAGTGGCAGAGAAATTAGAGTTGTAAAATAAAAATCAGTTGATTTTTTGTTTCACGTGATTAGACTCACGCCGATTTTTTAATTTCAATAAAATGACCGTAACCGCCGCCCAAACCAAAGAATTACGAGATAAGACTGGAGTAGGAATGCTTACTTGTATGAAAGCCTTAGAAGAAGCTAATGGAGATATGGACAAAGCTGTAGATATTTTACGTAAAAAAGGAGAAGCTAAGGCAGAAGCTAAAGCATCTCGAGAAACAGCAGAAGGAAGAGTAGCTATTTCTGGCCGAGCTATTGTTAAACTACTTTGTGAAACAGATTTTGTAGCTAAGAATGAAAAATTCCAGGCTTTGGTAGAGGAATTGGCTAAGAAAGCAGAAACAGATGGAGTAGATGGAGCGAAAAGTCATTTTGAATCTGTCCAAAAAGATTATGTCCAAGAAATTGGAGAGAATATGAAATTAGATCAGGCAGAAGTTGTAGAGGGAGGATCTGTAGTCGGATCCTACGTTCACTCTAATGGAAAATTAGGTGCAATAGTGATTTTGGACGGTGGCACAGAAATGCAAGCTAAAGACGTGGCTATGCATGCAGTAGCGATGAATCCTTTAGTCGCTAATCCAGAAGATGTCCCACAAGAAAATATTAACAAGGAAAAAGAGATTTATGTGGATCAATTAAAAGCAGAAGGAAAACCGGCAGAAATTATCGATAAGATTGTGGAAGGGAAGGTAAAGAAGTATTGCGTAGAAAGAGCCCTTTCTTCTCAACCTTTTGTCAAAGATCCTAGTCAAACGATTAGTCAGTACTTGGGAGACGCTAAACTGGTTAAGTTTGTGCGTTATGAGGTTTAATCTACCGGTGAAATTCTCGGTCTAACTGTTGGAAGGGAAGAAAGATATTATTAGGTCTTCCATGAGCACAGCAACTTTGCCATTCTGAGCTATCAAAGTCTGAGAGTAGTTTTTGCATTTCCAAGGAACTTAATTTATCACCAAATTTAACTGCCCCCCGACAGCTTTTATATTCTATTAATTTGCGCATCAGGATATCAGGACTGGCTTCGCCAATTTGTTCATTAATAAAATACTCTACTAGATTTTGAAAAACTTCATTAAGGTTCTCCTTGGAGAATGTTTGTGGTACTTCAGTAATAGAAATCTCATTATCACAAGAAAAGACCATAGAAAATCCTAAATTAGCAATGTATTTTTTGTATTCGTAAAGAATAGAAACAATATCTTCTGGTAGTTTTAATTTCTGGGGAGTAAGTAGTTTTTGGATTTTAGTAGAAGATATCTGCCACTCTTTCCAAAATTGATTAAATCTTTGTCTTTCATGCAAGGCGTGTTGGTCGAAAAGATAAATACCATCTTCTGACTCTGCGGCAATATATCGATGCGCAATTTGCCCTACTAGTCGTAATTCAGGAGACACTTCTTTAGATATTTTGGGGAAAGGGGAGTTTTGGGTACGAGATAAGTTCCTTTGACTAAAATTCATTCGCAAGGAAGCTGGTTCTGTTTTTAGAGATCTACTTCTACTTGGATAAGAAGATTGAGGCGTAGAGAAGGATGGAGCTTGAGATGGTGTTATATTATAATATGCTGTCTGGCTAATAGCTGTGGTAACTGCATTTTTAACTAGAGAAAATATTTCCTGTGGTTCAGCGAACTTAACCTCTAATTTTCTAGGATGGACATTCACGTCTACTAGAATGGGGTCCATATCTAGGAACAATACAAAGACAGGATACATACCTTTTTCTATTCCGGCACTCTGACGGTAAGCCTCTCTAACAGCAAAATTAATTTTGTAGTCTTCAATATGACGACCATTAACAAACAGGAATTGGTGTTGTTTAGTTTTCGTACAACTACCAGGACTACTCACAAAACCAGATAAGCTAGTTTGTCCATTTTGACTCTTTACTTTGATTAAATTATCTGAAAATTCTTTTAATACTTGTTGAATTCTAGTTTTAGGAGTTTTCACACTCTTAAAATCCAATACTAACTTATCTTCCTTAAAGAGCTTGAAACTTACTTCTGGATTAGATAGAGCAAAGTTTTGTACTTCTTTAATGATGGCTCGTTCTTCTGAGTTTTTTGATTTTAGGTAGGAAAGACGAGCTGGAGTTGTAAAGAATAAGTCTTCAACACGAATAATTGTTCCTTTATTCGCTGGAACAGAAAACGTTTCTAGGTTTCTACCACCAGATATTTTTAGTCTAGTGCCAGAAGTTTCTCTGCTTATTTTAGTAATTAAATTAAATTTACTGACCGCAGATATCGCAGCTAAAGCCTCCCCCCTGAAACCAAAACTCTGAATCTGAAATAGATCATCTATTTTATCTATCTTACTAGTGGCATGGCGTAGAATGCATTTCTTAGCGTCATCCAAGGACATTCCTTGTCCGTCATCCATAACCTCTATTATTTTTTTACCACCATCTAAAATTCTGATTTCTAACTGACTTGCTCCCGCATCTAAAGAGTTTTCTATTAGTTCCTTAACCACGCTGGCGGGTCGTTCTACAACTTCACCAGCCGCAATTTGGTCAGAAATACTTTGGGGTAGAATTTTAATGGGCATCGTGGAGATTATTAAGAATTAGTAGGTAAGAATCAAGAAGTTAGATTATTAAAATAATATTAAATACACTTGGTCTTTATTTGCTATAAAAAATTTAGAATATAAAATATAAGTGCTCAAATAATCATTCATCATGACAACAAAACAGAAATCTGACGACATAATAACTATTGCTAAAGAGGAATATGAAGCATTGCTTCATACAGCAAAAGTAACTTCTGAATATTTATCTGGTAATAGTGAGAGTTTTGATTCAGTAGAAGATCTTATTGCTAGTTTAAAAAGCATTTAATGATTGTTCATAAGACACCTGCTTTTAATAGAAAATTCAAAAAACTAAATGCTAAACGAAAAGAGGAGTTTTTCTAGGCAATTAAGCTTTTTTGTTACGATCCATTTCTTCCAAAACTAAAAACCCATAAACTTAAAGGCAAATGGACATCCTTTCATTCTTTCAGAATAAACTATTCAGATCGATGTATTTTTTATTTCCTTACTGCAAACGAAATAATTCTTTATGATATTGGTTCTCATGAAATATATGGATGAGAAGTTCTATAGTATAATCTTAAAATCCACCACTACTGCTCTTTTTGGTGTAATTATTACCGGATTCATATCTATAGATTTTATCTCCGGATAATCGAAAACTAGTTGTTGGAGATTTTCCATTATTTTAATTAATTCTCTTGCGGCTAATTTTTTACCTCGTGCACCTTGTAAAACCTCACCAATTTTTGTTTCTTGGATCATCTTAGGAAAATCTGCTGTTGGGAGAACTCGGAGAGTTGTATCATGAAAGATTTCCGTATAAATACCTCCGGCTCCAAAGAGTAAAACTTTGCCAAAATTAGGATCGGTGTTGATTCCTAAGATAATCTCGGTACCACTTTCTATTTGTTCTTGGATCTGAATTTCTGCTTCTTTTAGCTTAGCAATTTCAATAGAGCGAGAAAGATTCTGCCAAGCTTCTTCGAATTTCTTCACGGAATTAACATTGAGAAAAACACCTTTTAGTTCCGTCTTATGAATAGCATCTGGAGAAGAAATTTTGAGAACCACGTTTTTGGGGAAAAACTTCTGAGCAAAGTTTTTTGCTTTCTTGAAGTCAGTAAAGTTTTGTGATTGAGGAGTATCTAATTTATATTTCTTGGCAATTTGATATACAGAACTAGCTGGTAAACTTTTTAATTTCTTAGCTTCCTTGAGTAAGGTTTCTATTTTGATATCTCGTTTTGTTTTTATGGTAGGGGACACTTTAGAGTGTTCCTTATTAGCTAGTAATCCTAATACTTCTAGAGCATCTGAAGGGAAATCAAAAGAGGGGACTTTGTTTTTTTGTAAAATACCTAGTCCGGATTTTATTTGTCGCCCACCAATAAAACTAGCGACTACATTCTTCTTTGTTTTTTTGGCAAACTTGGCAATGAATTCTGCAGTGGCTCGTACTTGAGTAGTACGTTGCGGAGTAAGTAGAACAAGTATTTGATCGATATTAGGATCGTTTCCCAAAATATCCAAAGCCACCCGATATCTTTCTCCATCTGCATCTCCCACTAAATCTACCGGATTTTGGATATTGGCTTCTTTTGGTAATTTTTTCCCCAAGTTCTTTATAGTTGTAGGAGCAAATTTAGCTAATTCTAGGTGCTCATCTTCCACTAGGTCTGTTGTTAGTACACCAACTCCACCAGCATTGGTCAAAATAGCCACTCTTTTACCGAAATTCTTATTTCCATTGAAAGTAAGGACTTCTAGTAGTCCAAACATTTCCCGCATGGAAAACACTTGGATGGCACCAGCATTACGATAAGCCGCTTTAGTAACCTGAGCGTTTGGAGAAAGTGCTCCGGTATGAGAAGAAGTAGCCGCTTTGGCGGCTCGAGATTTACCAGGTTCTAGAATAATAATTGGTTTTTTAGGAGATATGCGCTGGATTAATTCAATAAGTTTGGCGCCGTCTTCGATAGACTCTAAATACAAAGCAAAGATTTTTACTTGAGGGTCTTCTGCTAGATTTTCCAAGAAATCTATTTCACTAAGTCCGGCTTTATTTCCCAGAGAAATAAAATGAGAAAAACCAATATCTTTTTGTAATGCCCAGTCTAAAGTAGCCGTACAGAACGCTCCAGATTGAGATATGAAGGCGATATGACCTTTGGAGGGAAAACCATCCGAGAAACTGGCATTAATACCAGAGGAGGGGAATATGGCCCCTAAACAGTTGGGTCCTAGTAAATTAATTTTTGCCTTGGTACACTTTTCTGAAATTTTGCTTTCTATCTTATCGTTTCCAATTTCCCCAAATCCTGCGGAAATAACGATAACATTCTTAGTTTTATTCTTAATACAGTCATCTATGACTTTTTCTACAGAAGAAGCAGGAACAACGATAACTACTAAATCTAAAGCAGTTTTATGGTCAGAAACTTTAGCTAAACATTTCTGGCCGTTAAATTTTTGTTTAACGTATTTGGGGTTAACAGGGACTATTTCTCCTTTATATTTTGCGTCAATGAGGTTTTGCAGAATAACACTACCTAGTTTCTTTTTACTTTCAGAAACACCTACAATCGCAATTGTTTTTGGATTAAAAAATGATTTTAAATTCATGACTCTTTCAGTTTAGCACCTGAATTTCTTAAAAAATAGAAATAACTTAACTTTTTAGAAGTTTTTGTCCTTACTCCAAATACCAAATCCTAAGGCAAAAATTATAATCAAGGCTAAGGGCACAAATCCAAATCCAACTATATATGGAAGCGGATAACCACCATATAGTTCCTTAAGCTCTACAACTAAACTAGCAACAATTAGAGCTCCCAATATTAGGGGGACAAGCATCAAAGTTATATTAAAAAGTTTGGATAACTTCCATGAACTAGTTTTGTTAATTTCTAACCTAATTTCATTAGGGTTTAGGAAGTAAGCAACTACGGCTGTTTCTAACATTCCCACCAGTAGTAAACAATAACCATTAACAAAGTGGTCAGTAATATCTAGGTAGTAAAGTCCTCCGGAAAATAGAAAGGGGATAGATCCTAATGTTACTAGGATGAGAATTTTAACTAGTGTTATAATATACGCTTTTCCTTTCTTTTTTAGGTCGTGAAAACCACCAACAGCTACCTCCATAATTCCAAAAACAGAGTCTATTCCAAGAGTTATAACAATAAGGAAAAGTAGTACAGCAAAGAATATTGCTCCAAAAGGCATTAGAGATACTGCCGTTGGTAATACAGAAAACACTAGCATTGGACCACCTTGAGAAACTTCACTTACAGGTACTCCTTGTTGGGTAGCCATAAATCCTAGGGTTGCAAAAACAGCTATTCCAGCCAGTAGTGATACAGCAAAATTTCCAACTAAAATCCAAAGGGAAGATTTTGGTATTTCTGCAGTTTTTGGACGATGACTACCAGCCACAATAAAGTAACCGGCTGCTAAACTTGCAGAAAGGAAAGCCTGTCCCATAGCTGCTTGCCACAATTTTATATCTCCTAAAGCCGACCAATCCGGTAAGAAAAACATTTTTAATCCTTCTGCTGCTCCGGGAAGAGTTACTCCTCGTACTAAAAGGATAGCCAAGAGAAGGAAGGGGGCAGTAGCGGTAATTTTTACTATACCAGAAAGAGAATCTGTATTTTTTCGTAAGCTATACAACACGAATAAGTAACTAACAATTAAAGCTCCAAATATTGACCATTGGAAAGATCCACGGATAGTAACACCATCTGAAAGATGAATTATTTCTTTCATAAAATAATTAGCTGGATCAGCCAAAAAATCACCAGAAAAGGACATAACTAAATATTTAACCCCCCAAGCTAGAACTGGCATATAATAGAAGAGAATTACAATGACAGTGAAAACCGCAATCCACTGAATCCAAGAAGTACCCCTCTTAAGTTTTTCAAAAGCTTGTGGAGCAGATAATTGGTGTTTCTGACCAATTAGTGTTTCCATCATTACTAATGGTAAAACAATAAAAATATTGGTAAGCAGTAGGGCAATAATAAAAGCGGCTCCACCATATTCATAGGCGAGCATGGGGAAGCGCCACAAATTACCAAGACCAGCCGCACAACCTATGGCCGCTAAGATATAGACTACATTGTTAAACCAGCGGCTTCTGCTTTCTGGAGAAGTAGTTGTCATTTTAAGAAAGATTAGAAATTAAAACTGTCTTAAATTCTAAGATAATTTAAGTTTGAAACAAAATTATTTTTTCTTCCCTAAATACAATTCTCCCACTCGAGGATTTTTTAATAAGTCTTTAGCTGGTCCCTCTAGAGCATTTTTCTCAAGTTCCAGCACATAACCGCGGTCAGATATTTCTAAAGCCCTGGCCGCATTTTGTTCGACCATTAGGATAGCGGTTCCTTGTTCTCTAATTTCTAATATTTTATCAAAAACTTCCTGCATAACTTTAGGAGCCAGTCCAATAGATGGCTCATCTAACATTAATACTTCTGGAGAAAGCATTAGAGCCATCCCTAAGGCCAACATTTGTCTTTCTCCACCGGAGAGAACCGCTGCTCTCTTTTTCCTGTATTTCTTTAAAACGGGAAAAAACTTAAAGATTTCTTTCTTTTTCTTCTTAATTTCTCCTCTATTTTTTCTGGTAAAAGCTCCCATATCTAAGTTCTCTTCGACAGTTAAATCTGGGAAAACATTATTGCCCTGCATAACCATAGCAATACCAGAATTAATAATCTGGTCAGTACCCAAACCGGTAATATCTCGAGAACCATGAATTATTTTTCCATCTCTTAGATTAGTTATCCCAAAAATAGATTTAAGAACAGTAGACTTACCAGCCCCATTAGGACCAATAATAGTGACAATTTCATTGGCATGTAATTGGAAATTAACCTGATGCAGGATATTTGGTCCTGATTTATATCCAGCTACGAGATCTTTTATTTCTAAAATCATTTTTTAATTATTTAACCTCCTAAATAGGCTTCTAAAACCTTAGGATCCTTTTGGACTTTCTCTGGTAGGTCTTGGCAAAGAAATTTACCACTTTCCATAACGATTATTTCATCAGAAATACCCATTAGAAAAGGCATATTATGTTCTATAACCAACAATGTTTTTCCTTTCTCTTTAAGACCTAGAATTAGCTTTTCTACAATACGAAGCATGGTTGGATTTACTCCTGCTGCTGGTTCATCCAAAAGAATTAAATCAGCATTGGTAGCCACCACTCGTAAAATTTCCAGTAATTTAGATTGTCCATAACTCAAATTTCCCGCTTTCTCTTCTAAGTATTTTTCTAGATTAACTTCTTTGAGCAATTCCATGATTCGTTCTTCCTCTAGATTTTCATCTATATTCCCAAAACTATTCCACCAGTTATCGTAGTCATGAGACATAGCGAGTAATAAGTTCTCTTTAACAGTTAATTCTGGAAAGATTCGTATTTGTTGGAAAGTTCTTGCTATTCCTTTTTTTACTAACTTGTAGGCACTAGACTTCTTTATAAGTTCTTCCTTATAGAAAACCTCTCCCTTATCTCGGGGTAGGAAGTTAGTAATTAGGTTGAAAGCAGTTGTTTTTCCGGCTCCATTAGGACCAATTAATCCGGTAATATGATTAGGTTTAATCTCAAAACTAAATTTTTCTACGGCATGGACGCCGCCAAATTTTTTTGATAATTCCTGTATTTTAAGCATTATATTATAATATAATTATTCTTTTTCTGTAAAAAAGGTAAAAAGCCCCTGAGGTCTAGTAAACATTGTTCCAATAAGCAGGGCTGCAAAAAGCAAATTACGCGTGGCCCCAATAATGTTATCTGGAAAACCAATAAAGCGGGGGAGTTCACCAATTATTATAACCAGAATAGTTCCCAAAATTGCCCCTTTGAAGTTTCCTCGTCCACCCACCACGACCATGAGAATGAGGATAATAATTTCTGGAAGAGCAAAAATACTAGGATCTAAGAATAAGCGGTAGTGGGTATATAAACATCCAGCAATTCCTGCAAAAGCGGCAGAAAGTATGAGACTCCAGCTTTTAGCAGCAAAAGTATTTTTCCCTACAGCTCTTACCGCTATTTCATCATCCTTAATAGCTCGTTGTATTCTTCCGAAAGGGGAGTTAAATATTTTGTATAGTAGAAAATTACAGAAAACAACAATGATGAGCATGAGTACTACAAACTCTAGGCTGTCAGCTTGGATAATTTTTCCAAAAAATTCTGGTTCTTCTATACCTCTAATTCCCAAGGGACCATTAGTGAGACTGACCCAATTGGTAGCCACAACAGTGGCAATCATAGCCGCTCCTAAGGTAGCAATGGCTAAATAATGACCAGAAAGTCGTAAGGTCAAAAGACCAAAGAAGGCAGCAAAAGCACCAGAGACTAGAGCGGCAAAGATTAAGTTAGGGAAAAATCCTATTCCGTAACGAGTGTTTAAAATAGCAGCAGTATAGGCTCCAATTCCATAGAAGATAATATGTCCTAAATTAAATAATCCAGTCAAACCAAAACTTAAGTTGTAGCTTTGGGCCAGTAAGGTCCAAATAGAAGTAATGATGATTAACGAGAAAATATATTCTATCATCGTCGGAGAGATTCAAAACGATTACCAAATAGTCCTTCCGGACGCAAAAGTAACATCCCAATTAAGATTACAAACGGAATAGCGGAGGTAAAACCACTAGGGATTACTCCCATTCCCACTAGTAAGCTTTCAGTCAGTCCAATTAGAAATGCCCCAATAATAGCACCCCTAATAGAGCCTACTGCTCCTAAAATTACAGCCGAAAAAGCTTTCACGGAAATATGAACCCCCATTAAAGGTTCTAGGTTTTGTTCAAAACCAAGGAATATTCCAGCTAATGCTGCCATTCCAGCTCCAATTCCGAAGATCCATTTCATGGAGTTGTCGATATTCATCCCAAATACTTGTGCTACTTCTCGGTTACTTGCAACAGCTCTTAAATACTTTCCAATCTTGGATTTTTTCAAAAATACTCCTAGTCCAATCATTAGAATAACAGCAGAAATAATAGCTATTATCTGACTAGGAGTCGCTAGAATCTTATCTCCAAAAATAGAAATACTAGCGTGTGTTTTGTCAGAAATAGTAAGGATATTAGGTCCAAAAAAGATTAAGATAATCGCTTGTAGACCAATGGAGAGTCCTATGGAAATAACCAGAGGAATCATCGGATCTTTTTCCCTAACTGGCCTAAAAAAGAATCTTTCTAGAATTAAACCAATGATGATCATAATGAGGACAGAAATACCAACAGCAGGAATTATTTCCCAACCCATGAGTTTATGAAAAACCATAAAGTTATAAGCTCCTAGTGCTACAATTTCTCCGTGAGCGAACTGAATAAATCCCGCAATACCATAAATTAACGTTAATCCCAGTGCTACTAAAGCAATTAAAGCACCTGTCACTAAACCATTCCAGATAAGTTGAGCTACAAGTTCTGACATCACTTCAGAGTATAACAATAATTACTCAGAAATAGGAATGAATTCTTCGCCATTGAATTCAAATAGGGTGTAGGTGATATTCACATCACCATTCTCATCCATAGATACTTTTCCTAGTAATCCCGGAAAATCTTTTATGGCATAAAGTTCATCCCTAATACTTTCGGTATCAGAGATATTTTCTACTTGAGATAACGCATGTATGAGAATATTAATTCCATCATAACTAGTGCCGGTGTAATTTAAATATTCTACTTTTTTACCATGCTTGGCTTCATATTTTTGCAGAACATCATTTAATTCATCACTTTCTGGAACTATAAAATTGGCTCCAACAGTTTTATTTTTAACTAAAAAATCCTTGAACTTAATAGAGGATTCTGCATTTCCCGCAGCTACTTCATTAACTAAAAAAGGTGTTTTCCAGTTTTGTTCTTGTAATTGTTTAAGAATAATTTCGTATTTAGGAGGGCTTTGCGGATTAATAATTAGAGCATCTAGTTTTTCATTCTTTAATTTAGTAATTCGTGTTTTAAAATCAGATTCAGTAGATAAATAATCTTCTCTCACTATTTCTCCTTCAAAGATTTCTTCGAAAACATTAGCTACTCCTAAAGCATAATCGGTATTTTCACTGATTAAACCTACCCTTTTAAAATGCTTATTAGCATAATCTGCTAAAACCATTCCCTGAGTGGAGTCAGAAGGAGCACTTCTAAATACAAAGTCTCCTGCATGTGTTACTTCTGGGCTAGTGGAAATAGGGGAGAAGAGGATTACTTTATTACGTTCTGTAATAGGAGTAGCTCCTAAAGTTTCTCCAGAACAGACTCCACCTAAAATAACAGATACTTTATCTATGCCAATCAATTTTTGAGCGGCACGGGAAGCTTCTCCGGGAGTACATTTACCATCTTCCCAAATTATTTCTAAATTTCGTCCATTAATACCACCTTCTTTATTTACTTCTTCTACTCTCATGTTACTTATTTCTTGGGTTTGAATTCCTAAAGAAGCAGCGTCTCCGGTAAGGGGTGCAATTCCACCGATAACTATTGCTTCTGATGAATTTACAGAAGGATTATAATTTAGTTGCTGGTACCCAAAAACAACTAAAATTCCAAGGATGAGACCGATTGTGAAGTTTTTCATATTTATAAATTAATAAATTATTTTGCAGGTGAAAATTTTTTACCATCGAATTGAAGAAGTGTGTGGGTTAGTCCTACATCTCCGTTTTCATCAAAAGTCAAAGGACCATGCATACCTTCAAAATCATTTAACTCATAGAGAGCATCCCTAATAGCTTTCGTATCTGTTATGTCATCTACTTTTCCCAAAACATGGGCTAGAACATTAATACCATCTGCCGCTGGTCCAGCGTAATCCATAAATTTAGGATTTTCTCCGAAACTATTTTTATACCGAGCTACAAAATCATGAAATTTTTCATTATCTGGTGGGGAAAGAATGGCAGAAAAAGCGGAATCCAGGCTTTTTAAGAAATAAGCATGTTTAGTTACTACGTCTCGATCATTAGCAAGCATTTCATTACCCCAAATGGGAATATTCCAGTTCTGTTCTGCTAGCTGTTTAAGTATTATATCCATTTTGGGGGGACCCTGAGTGCTAAGAAAAAGAGCTTCTATGTCACTATTTTTTAATTTAGTAATTCTAGTTTTGAAATCAGATTCAGAAGAAAGAAATTCTTCTCTTTGAGTTTCTCCAATAAAGTATTCTTCAAAAACATTAGCTACCCCTAAAGCATAATCACTTTGTTCTGCTAAAATGCCAACCTTGTGAAATAATGTATTGGCTCTTTCTGCTAAAATTTTCCCTTGACTAGAATCTGACGGAAAAGTTCTAAAAACAAAATCTCCCGCATTAGTTATTTCCGGACTAGAAGCAAGAGTAGCCATAAGAATAACTTCATTCTTTTCTGTTATGGGTGCTGCCCCCAAGGTTGCTCCAGAACAAACGCTACCCAAGATTACAGAAATTTTATCTATCCCAATAAGTTTTTGGACAGCTCTAGAAGCATCTCCTGGAGTACATTTATCATCTTCCCAAATTATTTCGAGTAAACGCCCATTCACTCCTCCTAATTCATTAATCTCTTTGACGAAGAGATTAGCAACATTTTGAGCCATTTGACCATATCCGGCAGCATCTCCACTAAGAGCAGCAATTCCACCAATTATTATAGTTTCGTAATCGGAACCTACATCGTGATTATCATCTATACTTTGAGAAACAAGTGCCACCAAGATCCCAACAATAAAGCCGATAATAAATTTTTTCATTATATTATAATATAATTCATTCTTTTAAAGGCACAAAATCTTCACCATCAAATTTGAATAAAGAATGAGTGATGTTTACTTCTCCGTATTCATCCATAGAAATATTACCTAATAATCCTTTAAAATCTTTAATATTGTAAAATGCGTCCCGTACAGCATGGGTATCGTCAAGATCTTCTACTTCATTAAATATTTTTAGAATCATATTTATACCATCAAAGGTGGAAGCAGCATAACTTAAGTAGAGAGGTTCTTTATTGTATTCAGCTTTATATTTTTCTATAAAACTTTCTAGTTCTGGTCCAGGAGGGGCAACGAAATTAGCACCCACTAGAGTTACTTTGTTAAAAAATTCGGAGTATTTTCTAGGTAACTCTGGTATTCCAATTAATGCATCGTTAGCGATAATTGGTTTATTCCAATTCTGTTCCTGTAATTGTTTAATAATTATTTCTGCTTTTGTAGGAGTTTGTGCACCAAGAAATAAAACGTCTACATTAGCACCTTTTAATTTCGTAATTCTAGTTTTGAAGTCAGATTCGCTAGATAAATAGTCTTCCCGCACAATATCTCCTAAAAAATGTTCCACAAAAGTGTTGGCAACTCCTAAAGCATAATCTGTTTGCTCAGTGATTAAACCAACTTTTTTGTAATGATTATTAGCATATTCTGCTAAAACCCTTCCCTGACTAGAGTCTGATGGTGTAGATCTAAAGACAAAATCACCAGAATTCTTTATATCAGGGTTGGTAGCTAAAGTAGAGAAAACGATAACTTCTCGTTTTTCTGTAATAGGAGCTATTCCTAACACTTCCATAGAACATCCTACTAACATTATTTTTACCTTATCGACATTAATAAGTTTTTGAGCAGCTTGAGCACCATCCTTACCGGTACATTTTCCATCCTCCCAAAGAACTTTAACCGTTTTTCCGTTAACACCACCCGAAGCATTAACTTCTTCTAGAACCATTTTAACAACGTTAACCACTTCATCACCATAAGGAGTAGCCTCTCCAGTAAGAGGATTAACGGCTCCAATTATTATTTCGTTTTCAGAAACTGAATCTATTTCTTCATCTTTAAACTTATCTAAAACTAAAAATCCGATGACAACAATAGCGAGAACTATAAGTAGCTTTTTCATGGGTTGGGGTGGTTAAGATCATCTTTTATTTTCATCAAAAAGTAATTTGTGTCAAAATTATTTCAACATGAAACTATTTATTGTTGCCACTCCCATTGGAAACCTCGGAGATATTACTCTTAGGGCGATAGAAACTCTGAAAGAAGTATCTTTCGTTATTGCCGAAGATACTCGTCATTCTAAAATTCTCTTGGATAAATATGACATAAAAGTTCCTGCGATTTCTTTTCATGCCCAGAGTAGTCCTACCAAGGTTCAAGAAATTATCAAAAAAGTTAAAAAAGAGGGAACTGCTGCTTATGTGTCGGATGCTGGGACACCTTGTGTATCTGATCCTGGCTATAGATTAATAACCGAAGCAATAAAAGAGGGGATTGAAGTTATTCCCATCCCCGGACCTTCTGCTCTAACAGCCCTAGTTTCTGTGGCGGGAGTTCCAGTAGACTCTTTCTTCTTTCACGGTTTCCTACCTCATAAAAAAGGTAGACAAACTATTATAAAGAGTTTTACCGAAAATAAAGTATCACAAATATTTTATGAATCAGTTCACAGATTCCCACGTCTTTTAGATGAACTTTTAGAGTTTTTAGGAGGAGAAAGAATAATCGTCGTTGGTAGAGAATTAACAAAAATACACGAGGAAGTTTTTCGGGGAACTATTCTAGAAGCTAAAAAATACTTCAATTCTCAAAACTCCAAAGGAGAATTTGTAGTTTTAATAACACCAGTAAATTACTTAAAATGCTCAGATAAAATTCTAGAACTGTGAGCGGCAAAAACATTATAGAATTCCACATGATCACTCATCTGGGTTATCTTGTCAGAAACAAAAACAATCATTCCTTTCAACTTATTATTTTTTTGAATAGGGACAGCCAAAAAAGCTTTTATTTTGTCATTGTTAAGCTTTTTTAACCCTTGAAGATCATTAGAAGTAAAAACACTTTCTTTTTTATCAACTAATTTTTTCAAGGATTCCCAAGATTCAACTGAAAGTTTTTTTAATCTTTTTTCAACTTCACCACATCCGATAGATTTTAAAAAGGAAAAGGAGTATTTATCTTGATACTCATAATACAAGACATATTTTTCTCTGGAAAAGTTTTTGGCACAAGTAAGAATATATTGGAGAGCCTGTTGCTTACTTTTTCCTTTATAGTTTCGTAAAAAAGACAACATCTCTAACTGGCGATTAATGATTCCTAGATGTTTATATGATTCCAATAATCGATCCTGAGCCTCTTTTCGTTCGGTAATATCACGATAAATAACATAAATAGCTAACTGATCATCATTAAGTAAAATAGGGTGTCCAAGAATAGAAACTGCTATTTCTTGTCCATTTTTATTCTTACGAATTGATTCGAAATCAATTGTTTCACCAGAAGTAATTTTTTTAGTAGCACTTCTGGCATCTTCTTCTAATTTTTTAGGAATAATCAAATAATCAATATTTTTTCCTAAAGCTTCTTTCTCTGAGTATCCAAAAAGATTAATAAAATTTTTGTTAATTTTTATTACTTTAGCCTTATTATCTAATAAAGCTATGGCTTCTGGAGACTCTTGGAATAGTTTTTCCATATAAGCTTTTTGGACGGAAATATCTTTTTCCAATATTTTTCGTTCAGTAATATCTCGATAAATTCCGTAAACAATTATTTTATTGTCGATAACCTTTAAAGGATGTGCGATAATAGAAACGTTTATTTCTTCTCCGCCTTTTCTTTTTCGGATAGTTTCTAATTCTACAGTTTTTCCTTTTTGAATTTCTTTGGTGAGATTTATTCCTTCATCTAAAAGATTCTTTGGTACAATTAGGGGGTTAGTTAACTTGCCAATGAGTTCTTGTCTAGAAAAACCGAAAAGTTCTACAAATTTATCATTTACCTGTAAGACTCGGTCATCATTATCCCATAAAACAATTGCTTCCGGAGAATCTTCAAATAATTTTTGCATTTGAGCATTTTGGACAGAGAACTCCTCTTCTAATTTTTTTCTATTGGTAATGTCACGGGCAATACCCTGCCAACCAATTACATCTCTTTTACTATCCAAAATAGGAGTTCCACTAGTTTCGAGAATTACCAATTTTCCATTTTTGTGGATATTTATGTTTTCACAATTTTCAAAAGGAATTTTCTTACTATGATAGATCTTAGATTTTTTTAATATTTTCTTAACCTCCTTACGAGGCATTAAATCAAAGGGGCTTTTTCCGATTACTTCCTCTTGGCTATAACCTAAAATATCCTTTATTTTAGGACTGACGTAAGTATAGGTGAACTTCTTGTCTATAGCCCAAATTAAATCTGGACTAGACTCAGCGAGAGAACGAAAACGTTCTTCGCTTTTTCTCAAAGCTTCTTCTGCCTCTATTCGATCAGAAATATCATGAATGATACCAACCATATATTTTTCATTTTTGTGAATAACGTAATTTACTGTTATCTCGGCTATAAAAGTTGTACCATTTCGTCTTTTCCTAACTCCTTCGATAACAATTGTCTTTTTTTCTTTTACTTCTTTGACATGCTTATCCCATAAACGCATAGTAGGAATTGTTGCTTCTATATCCGTAATCTTGAGATTTAGAAGCTCGTTTTTAGTATATCCCAAGCTTTTACAAGCTTGATCATTGAATTCTATTATTTCTGCAGTATGAGGATTGGCAATAATTATCGTGTCATTAATTTGGTCGATAAGTCCCTTAAACCGATGCAATTCAGAAGTTCTTTCTTCTATAATCTTTTCTAATTCAAATTCTCCCTTTTTTGCTTCCCGCCATCTTCTCCATGAATACCAACAAAGTCCTAATGTAAAAATACAAAGCGGAGGAAAGAACGTAGCGTTGAGGTGATAATGGTTTTGGTGTGGATGCAGGAAACCGATTTTTTCAAAAAAATCGGCAAATAACTTTATATCTTCAAAATGAATACCAAAAACATAAGCTAGTAGGGTCAAAGAAATAATTAGAAAAAAATCATCCGTAGCTTTTGGAGAAGGTGATTTAAAAATTCTTATTAAAAGTCTTAGAATTCTTTTCATTTTCTAAGGATTATTTTACTTTTAATATCTTATTACACCAATATTTTTTCTTTGTCTAGATCTTTTCCCTCGGTAGATTAGAGATGGGTTCCTTTGGAAATTATAACTCCCTGGATTTAAAGTATAAGTAGCTAATCTGGGAGTAGTATTTAATGTACTTTGAAAACCTGTTCCTGCTTCAGTGGCCACAAAGTCTTCAGTATTTTTTAAGCCTAATTCGATACTATCTCCGGTTCTAGCATAAACAATGTTTGCTTTAATCGTGAAAATATTGGAATCACCAGCAGGTAAAATAAACCCCCCAGTAAGTCCGTTATTGAATAAAAAGGTGATATAGCTTCCTCGTGCTTCAAAATCAGTAGATACCGGCTCATTATTAACTACTAGTTTAGCGTTCTCTAAGGATTTTTTTAGATTAGATTTTCCATAGTTACGGAAAGTAATCGACTGAATAACTACTTTCTTATTAGAATTATTTTTGACCCTGAATTTTCCAATTTCAGTATATCTCCCAACCTTTAAATGGGTCCCTTGACCCAAAGGAGTTATTTCTATTTGTGATGTTTCATAATCACTAATCCCTATTCCAAACACGGAAGTAACCAAAAAGGGGAGTATGAAAAGTAATTTATTCATTTTCCAATACAGATTTAATTGATTCTAAGTTTGTTATTGGACAATTTTTTTCCTTAGATAAAGAAAATAATTCTGTAGTACTGGCTTTTTCTCCAGAACTATTAAGGATTTCACAAATCACTACCACTGGGATTCTGTTAAGCTTTTTAGCTAAAAATGTAGCAGCTTCAGTATGCCCAAAACGATTTTTGTCTTTAGCGAGTAGCGGAAAAGTATGTCCTGGTTTCACTAAATCTAAAATAGTAGCCTTTGGATCTGCCAAAATGGAAATTGTTTTTGCTCGGTCAAAAGCAGAAACTCCGGTAGTTATCTCATTTTTAGCATCTACCGAAACACAGAAATTAGTGCCGAACTTATCACTATTTTCTTCGACCATTAAAGGTAATTTAAATTTATCTATAATAGATTTATCGCAAGCCACACAAATCATTCCTCTTGCCTGAGAAAGAAGAAAATTTATCTTCTCTGGAGTAACATGTTCTGCTAAAAGAAAAAAATCACCTTCCTTTTCACGATGTTCATCTAGCACCATAATGAATTCACCTTTAGCAAACTCTTCCAACACTTTATTTAGGGGATCAAAATTCATTATATTATAATATACTAATTAGAAAATAACTGCTTCATACTTAAAGCAGTTTTAGCAAACTCTTTTCCTTTTCTTTCTTTGCGGTTTTCCGCTTGGGCTTTGTT
>JAIPIW010000018.1 GCA_021734525.1 Candidatus Altimarinota bacterium
GGACTCCAAATCCATCGAAAAATACTTCACAATTTCTCGGATTTTCTTCTCAGAAATTTTGGAACGGTTTGCATACTTGTTTTTCTTCATCATGACCACAGATTAGCGTTTTTTATTTCGCTATTCTAGGCATGACCCTAATTATTTATTCTGAGCCCGAGAGATTTGTTTAGTTTTGTGAATGGCGTGCTTGCGACAAGCAGGACAGAATTTCCTTAGCTCTAATTCTTTCGGGTTTTGGTTTTGAGTGTTAATCAAAATTTTATAGTTTTCTCGTTGTTTTCCTTGTTTTTCCTTACAAACAGTACAAAAGAGAGAGAAGAAAGAACGCTTTTTAGTTGCTCGAGCCATTATTGTTTAATTATCAACCTTCTTATTCAGAAGCGCGGAAATTTTATGGAAAATAAAAGGATTGTCAATTATTTACAAATTATCTATTTCGATTTCTATTTCTGAATCTGCGGAAGTTCCTTTCTTAATACCACACATACAAGCCAGCACTTCATCTTCTGCGATAGGAATATGAGTAGGTCCGAGAGCCTCCGGATCTAGATATTCTTGTCCTTTTTTTATTTTGGCAATGCAACCACCACAGGCTCCAGCCATGCAGGGCATGGGAATAGGACAGCCATTTGCTTGAGCCTGAGTACCGATGGAGTCATCAGCATTAGCCTCAAATTCAGTGATTTTTTTTCCGGATTTATCTGTGATTTTTACTTTAGGCATTTTTTTAGGATTAAATTTCTCGAATTAATTTTAACACACTAATAATTTCGTTTCCATTTCCGCCACTTTTCTATAAGCCAATTAAGCCAGTACTTAGGAGTTAAGGGATAATCTCTGGCGTGCATAAATTCCCGTTCTTCCCCACCAAAACCTCTTTTGAACCTAGATAATCCGTACCAAGGATGCTTTTTATTGTTTTCCGCACATATTCCCCAGAAATTAAACTCGGTACAACCTCTTTTTTTTGCTTCCAATATGGCAGTCCAAAGGGTAGCGTGAGAGACAGGAAGTTTGGAATAAATAGAAGCCCCCTGATGATAATAGGCAGCGTGGTTATCAAAAATAATAATAGAACTGGAATATGGTTTGTTATCTATGTGGGAAGAAAATATCTGGAGATCATTGCCAAAAATTTCTAGTTCTTTTTTGGTAGTTTCTTTGGCAAAGGGTATGAAATTTTGTCTTTTTACTGTTTCTTCATGTAGTTGCCAGAAAACATCTAAATCTTGTTTAGAATTACCTTGTTTAATCTTGAGACCAACTTTTTCTATACGACGCACTTCGTAGCGAGTGGACTTCTTCATGTTTTCGATAAGTTCTTCTTTGTTTGGTTTTAAGTCTAGGACCCAAGTAAGTTCGGGGTTAACTAAATGTACGGGAGCAGCAAGAAACTTTTGTTGTTTAAATAGATTTTTCTTTTTGGGACTAACTAAGGGGGAAATACGAATAAAATCACATTTTTCTTGCCGACCGAGTTTTTTATACTCCTGCAGAAAGAAAGTGAGGGCTGGATCTTGGTGACGGAGATTAATTAAGGGGCCGTGGGGAATATGAAGGTATGTTCCACGCCTAGCTTTTATTTTCTGTAATTGAACAATTCCCACTAATTGATCACCAAAGAAAACCCCAAAGCGAAAATTTTTCTCACCTAGTTTTTCTCTAAAATCTCCGTACTTAGCGGTTTGGACAAAGGTTTTTTCTCCTGCAAAATTGTTATAGAAGTTATTTAGTTGGGTGGCAGTTATTTTTTGTAGAAAAAAGTTCATTTTGACCAGAGTTTCTCAAAAATTTCGATATCCTTCAAACTAGTTCTGATATTTGTTGGGAAAGTAACATAGTTTTGAGCAAAACGTTCCGCTTCCGGGCATTGCTTTGAACTATAACTAAATTTAGCTAAATCAGTACCAAGAGGAGAAATAGGAATACCATCCCATTCGTGGAGGTTGAAACCAAGTTGTTTGGCTCTGTCTACTACTGGTTTACGCTTCGTTTTTAGAATTACGCGAAAAGCGTTTTCTGGCACAATTATTTCCGCTTCTGGGAATAATTTGGTTAGAGTTTTTTTCCAAGCATCAGCAATTTTCTTGCGGTGAGAAATAATCTTGTCTGCCTTTTGGAATTTGTGTAGTAATATCTTTTGTTGTGTTACCGGAAGAGTGTAGAGAGGAAAGTCTTCTTGCCCTTTTTTTTCTAAGTTGGTAACAGCTTTTGGTAATAGTCCTATCCTACTAGCTAAATAAGGGATTACTTTTCCACCCCAGTGCCACCAAGGAATGGAGATAGCAAAAATTAAAGGTTGGATGGCGTGGCGAATGGTCCATCCCTTACTGGCCTTTTCTAGTTTAAAAGTTTTATTCGTAAAAAATTTAGAATTTTTATTCCAAACAATAGCTCCCCCAGACACACAAGAAAACACTTTCTCTCGTCCGAAACTAATTATTCTGACATCGCAGTGAAGTGGGGATTTGTCTTGAAGATCGAAATGGTGGGCATTGTCTTCTATCACTAGAATATTCTGCTCTCTAGCTATTTTATAGATTTCTTTAAGAGGAGCTTCTTGACCGAAAATATGAGGAACAACAATAACAGAAAGCTGATCTGCTTTCTTTGTAAATTCTTCTAAAGCAATAACCCCATTCTTGTCTGTATCTAACCATTCTATTTGATAATTTGCTTTTAAAAAGGGAGTCGCTACGACGGCGCAAATAAAAGCAGGAATACCTACTTTTTTTTCTTTAGAAGGATTAGCCGTTTTTATTATTTCAGCAAGACCTGTACGAACGGCATTGGTTAAGAAGAAATTTTCGGTTCCTAAATATTTGGCAAATATTCCATGATAATGTTCTACTGCTTTTTGGGAATTAGGAATAAATATCTGCCCTACTGCATACAGACTGTCAGCAAGGGTGAAGTTAGGAGATATTTGATTAGATACTAATTTTTTCATTTAAAGATTTGCACGATATTTTTGGGGAGTCTGGATTCTAGTAAAACAGCATCATTTTTGCCTAAAGTTTTTAAGATATCTTTTAGTTTTTGGAGGTCTTGTCCATGGAAATTTTTTCCACAAGTTTTGCACCCCAAATCTCCAAAATCCTTTTTCAGCCAGAATATTTCTGCATTAATATTTTTTAGTTTTTGGAATATTTTGATATGAATTTCTGTAGATTCTTTCCCGAGTTCGAGAAGGGGGATTGAGATAAAAAATTTTCGGCCACTGAATTTTTCCAAGTAATCTATAGCACTAAAAACTCCATCTGGGTTAGCAGAATAAAGATCTTTTATGATGGTTGCTCCAGAATGATGTTTTTCTGTGGTTAGAGCTCTAGATAGAGGAGGTAGATTCCATAGTGATAGTTTTATTTCTTCAGGAGTTAGATCAAATTCTCGAGCTACTTCTATAGCAAGTAGGGCGTTGTGAACAAAGAATTCTCCACCCCAAGGTAAAACCATGTCTTGATCATAAATGGTGAATTTAGTTCTATCTATTTCGCTTTTAATATTTTTGGCAGCAGATTTAGAAATAGGGATTTTAGTGGCTCTTATTTTTCTATCTGCAAAAATTTCTTGTAGGAGGTTGTTATCGGAATTAAAGAATACTTTATCTGAAGCACTTTCGGCGAGTTCGAATTTAGCTTTTTGGATGTTTTGTTGGGAACCAAAAAGAGCAACATGTTGAGCGTTTAATCCGGTTAGGATACCAATATGTGGTCGAATAAATTCACAAACTCTTTTTATTTCCCCCAACCGATAAGCCCCAATTTCTACGACAAATATTTTCTGTTGTTGGTTTTTTGGAGAGAAAAAAACCTTGTTCTTGAGTACTAAACGAGCAATAGCAACTTCATTGTTCTGGTTCTCTGGATTATACAAAACACGGTTTGGACCAAATTTAGATTTCAATAAGTGCACTAGTATCTCTTTAGTAGAAGATTTACCAAAGCTTCCCGTGATGCCAACCACTGTTACATTATTGGCTGTAGTAATAATATTTTTGGCCAGGTGAAAGAGAATTTTTTGGGCAATCCAGACTGGTATTTTGGAAAGCAGGACGGATATTCCCAAGCTCAACCAAATAGTTCTCTCCCAGATTATAGCTAATAGGTGTAAGGGAAGGAGATTAGTATTTTGGTTAAAATTGAAAAGAATACCACTAAAGAAGATAAATATTCCTAAGATCATCATCACTCGGCCAGACTTTTGTGGACGAGGAAGAATTCCTTTGAAAAACCAAAGATTTAGAAGATTTTTATATCCATCTTTAGTGGTAAAACTAGCTTTTAGTCTATCCCAACGGTATTCTCTTATTTGCCAATTTTGAATCCACCAAAAGGTAGTTCTTATTCCTAAGATTAGAAAAAGATAGATAATAACCAATGCTAGGTTCATTTAGTTTTGATAAATTCAGAAACAATTTTTACAATCTTTTTTTCATGAGTGTAATGCAGTCCATGCCGACCATCTGAGAATATTTTTAGACGAGCATTTGGCAATTTTTCCGCAAAAACACGTCCGGACTTTAAGGGCGTATAGCTGTCATTTTTTCCCCAAAGTAAAAATATAGGAGTTTTAATTTTTGGTAGTTCATTTCTAAAATCTTCTTCTGCTAGTGTTTTTCGTAGGGTAGATTTTAGTTCTGGAGAAACTAAGCCCCAATCTCTGGCACCAAAAATACGACACATAACAACCTTTTGAATTCTCTGGGGAACGAGTTTTTTAGTTAAAGATAATTTTTTGCTTAAGAAAACAGATGCTTTCTGACGAAGAGAAAGTGGCCACTTAATACCAGCCGCTCCGCTCAGAATAACTTTATCTGCTAGACTTGGGGATTTAAGAAGCAGACGAATGATTATCCGACAACCGAAACTATGTCCGTAGAATGAAGCCTTTGTGATTTTCAACTTATGGAGTAGTTTTTCTAGCCATTCTTCATAATCTGAGGTTGACCAGCCGGAAGAAGGAGGGGAATCAGATGATCCAAATCCAGGTAAATCTATTAACAGAGCTTCAATTTTACTTTTCTTAGCTAAATGAGAAGCAAGATTAATGAAATTCTTACTTTCTCCTTCCCAGCCATGCAGAAAAATTATTTTTTGTTTACTTTGTCCAATCCTTAGAAGGTGGGTATTAAGGCCACCAACCTCTATAAGTTCTGATTTCATCAATAGGCATTATTAAGCAACGGAGAATAATGATCAACATTTGTTTTTATTATATTATAATATAATATATTAAATTAATATTAAACCTGTTTGTTAATAGCCCATATTTTTGCTTTTAAAACAAGCTAAAATTGATGTTTTTTTGGTAAAAAATTAGACCCAAAAACTATAAAATGCTTACAATACGGTGATTACGTTTCTGATGTAAAAGTTGCGTTCTCGAAAAATAAAATAAAAAACGTTTTCGGGTCGCGATTATCCGCTATTTCCCATTTTTTAACCTACTTCATTATGAAGAATCTTGTCCGTTTTTGCTCCAGGGGGGGCCTTTTTAACTTTGTAAAAAAGTTAAAAAAGGACTGTGCTGTACTGCTTTGTATGGCCTTACTTCTAACCATTCTTCCCCCAGGAGGAATTAAGATCGCCGAGGCGGCGACTTTTAATATTGCAAGCTTAACAACGCCAGGGGAGGTTATAAAGCCGGCGACCCAAAAGGCTGTTCTTAAAGTCACTTTTGGTGCTAGTGAGGCATCGCAAAATCTAACTAGTATGACAGTGAATTTAGCCCCAGTTAATAATTCACCGGTAGTTTTTACAGATGCGGCAGCGACAGCTTCTGAACTAGCGGATTTAGCAACAGATGCTAACTCTGGAATCTCACTTTATAAGGACGATCTCTCTAACGGGGTGCAAGGAACCTTTGAAGCCCAAGATGATTTAGTTACTTTGGTAGCCAGTCCGGTATATGCCGCAGTGGGCGATGGAACAACAGACTTTATTTTAACCCCAGATGCCACGACGACCTTGGCTGATGGAGATATATTCTATGTGGTCATAAAATCTGAAACTTCGGGAAATATGACCGGTGGTAGACAGTTTACGGTCGGAATAACTGCTCAAAATGACATTGTAACTTCAGGAACAAACCCAACTATTTCTGGCAGCGGAATAACAACTAATCCTATTTGGACAGATAAAACTGCTCCTACGGTACAGTCAGCATTTGCTTGGACAGATTCCGCTACCACAGTAGAAATCTTCTTTTCCGAAATGATGACCTCCAGTACTTTGGAATGTGCTAGTGCGGTAGCTTGTGCGAATATTTATACTATCAGCGGTTCTATTGATGTTAACTCAGCTGAAGCCTTAGGGTGGTCTGACAGTTATGCAGACGCAGTGAAGTTAACTTTAGCTTCTGCGGCTACGAATGGAACAACGACGGTAACGATAGCTGAGACTATTGCAGATCGTGCGGGGAATACTTTTTCTTCTCCAGGAGCAATAACTTTGAACCAAGATTTTCCACCGTTTCCGGTGGGAGTTAATTTGGTAAATGGTACCACTATTGATTTGGTTTTTGATCAGAATATGGATAGCTCCACTACAAATGTAACAGCTCGTTATACGATAACAACAGCTGCTGAAGATACTGAAACAGTTGATTCAGCAACCCTGCAAGGGGACAATAAAACAGTGAGAATAGTGGCTGGTAGTGCAACTATTGCCGACGGAGATGCCTTACAAATTAACGGACTTTTTAACATTACTAATACCGACGGAGATCCGGCCCAAGGCCCTAATTTCTTCAATATCGATAATACTGCCCCTACTATTGCGGGGGTAACGGTGGAAGATAACGCGGGGGATGATTATGTTTACATTAGGTTTAGTGAGGGAATGCGACCTGATATTGCGAATGTAACAGGCAATTATGTGCCAGATGCCGGAAGCGTTACTGCAGCACAACTTCTCTGGTATAACCCAGATACTTCACCAGCTTGGATGACGGCTTCGATGACGGACAAAGTAGCTAAACTAACTACTCCAGATGTAAGTGCAATTACAGATATTACGGTTTCAACTAATCTGGTGGATTTTGCGGGTAATGCTTTAGGGGGGGATAGAGTAGTAGAACTTGGGGGAGGAGTAGCGGATGCCATTGCTATCGCTAGTGCTATTACTACTACCTTTAATAAAGGGAGTATGATGATGGGGCTAGATGGTTGTAATGATTCTTGGGCCGAAACCGGTAATTATAACAACGGTGAAGTTGACGGTTCTAATCCTTGTTTCCCATTATCTGACGATGCGAATAGAGATACGATTGTTATTAATTTTACCGGACCAATTGATGTCGGATATTTAGGAGAATCTTCAGATGGAGCAGTAATTCCTAATATTGGACAATTTTTAGAGATTTATTCTTCTTGGACATATGGAAGTAGTCAGTCAGAATGTGGGGGAGGAGATATTTGGACGGGAAGTGTTTGTCAGGGAAGAAGTTACGCTAATTTAGATACTTCATATGGAAAGGTTACTGATGGAGCAGGAACTAACCAGAGGTTAACAATTTATCTACAAGGTTCTACTAGTGTTTGGAATGGGATGACGGTGAATCCTTCGGGAGTTAAAGGTTTGAATGGACTGACTGCCACCCAACATGCGACACCTGCTAATAATGTCATTCCAATGCCAACTTTTGCGGAAGTGGAATATATTAAATCAACTAGGGCTGGAGCAGCTTTTGCTGATGGAGATACAGTTACTTTGTTCTTTAGTGCAGATATGACCAGAACTGATACAGATGATACCACAGAACTTGGTAACAACGTTAAACCAGAACGAATGTTCCCTTGGGCGCAGCATTCTTGGGGATCAGGAGGGAGTTTGGCTGTGGCTTGGGGAAACTATACTGCTGGAACTACCACTTGTACTATTGGTGCTAATAACGGTAGTCCAGACTGTATGGAAATAACCTTAGGAGATTCTCCTACCCTTGCTGTAGGGGATGAGGTAAGACTGATGAATGTTACTTCCGCAGATGGATTACCTCTTGGTTGGGGAGGAAAAATTGACATCACTGCTCCCACAGCTACTGCCAGTCTAAATACAGACACAGATATTGTGTATATTACTTTTTCCGAAGAGATGAATGAGTCAGATGGAACATCTGGGGACTATTCTGACAATATTACTTATGACGGAAGTGGTGGATCTACCACGGCTGCCATTGACACGGATTATAGTAGTGATGGATTTACTGCTGGTATTAAATTAATAACAGATATGGATATCAACAATTGTGTTAACTGTTGGATACCACTAAAGAAATTTGCTTTGAAATTAGACGCTGATCCAGAAGCTACAGATTCCATTACTTTCACTAAGCTTTTAGATGAAGGAGGTAATGTGGTTGCTGGAGCAATCAATCCTTCTTCAGATGCTACTGCTCCGGGGATATTTAAGATCATTAGGAATGACTGGGATAACAATGGACAGCTTAATGCTTGGGATGAAATGATTATTGTACCGGATGGGGATCCGGGTACGGAAGGAAAACAAGCTGCGGATATAGATTATGGTACGATTACTAATGTAAATACGGATTTTATTATCAAAAGGAGTGGACAGATTGTAACCAATCCTTTTGGAGAAGGTGCAGATTATTGGATCGACCAGTGGTACGATCCAATGACCGGAGAAGATCATGCGGGAGAAATTCATGTTAACCTTAGACAGGGGGCAAATATTCAAGCGGGAGATGAACTTTGGGCAGCCGAAGGAGAAATTACTGACCTCAATGGTAATGCTATGGATCATACCGCAGCTCTAAAGACCATTGCTTCTATTCAAGGAGGAGAAATTTCTAAGATTGTCTATACAGATAACGGCGACGCTGGACTAAATAACACAGATACTTTTGTGATTTTCTTTAACACTGCTGTTGACCCTAATTCACTAGGAACTTATGAAGCAGGGGGAACACCGGAAGTTGCAAACTTAGACTGGGGAATTCGACTCGAACCAAATTTTGAAATGAACTACAACGCTACCTGGGAAGAAAAAACTTGGGGAAGTGCGACAGGAGATTGGAATGCAGCCTTCACGCAATTAACCATTACTTTGGCGGGAGGAGATGCTACTTTCGGTGACACGGACATGGTAACCACTTGGCCACTCCGTACAGCAGAAGGTGGTTCCTTCCAACGACCAGGAGTGATTGACCTAACTGCACCAATCCTCAAAGAAGTTTACGGAAGTACCTTTACAGAAGGCTCTACTTTGACCTTTATTTTCTCAGAACCAATGGACGCCACTACAGTTTTAGCTGGGAATTTAGGTATTGCTGGTGGAGCTAGTACCTTGGGAGGAAGTCCTAGTGTCAGTACTTCAGATCAAGAAGGACGAGTTTACGAAGTAACATTAGGAACAAGTCCGACAATTGTTCCGGGGACGACCACCTTTAATCCAACAGCAGCAGTGAAAGATATGAATGGAGTAGCAGATAATACAGTTAGTGCGGTAGGAATTACTACTGGTTTTGTGTCTGCTCCTACAAGTATTACTGCTATAGATAATGATACTTCTGATACTGGAATCGATGGACGAGATTTGAGGGTAACTTGGACAGCAGGAGAAGGATCTACTAGTTATAAGATTTATCTTTTGCCAGACTTTGTGCCTTTTAATTTGGACAATCATAATCCAATTGCGGTTACTACTGCAGCTGTATCTTGTTCAGGAGGTACCTGTGGTTTTACTGGATCAACGGCCATAAAGACAGACAGTAGAAGTACGGCAACAGACGCTTCTATTGATTCTAATAAGCCTTATCAACCTTTGAATGATTGGGATAATTACAATGTTTTTATGATTGGAACCGATGGTAGTGGTAATTCCTTTCCTAATAAAACAACTAGTACGTTTAGGTTTACAGTTGAATATAACACTGGAGGAGACGGGGGTGCTCCTTGGGTAGAAGGAACGATGCCTTTTGATGGGGCTAAAGTTCCAATGAATGGAGCGAAAATTAATATTAAATTCAACGAACAGATGGATCGGTCTACGGTAGAATCTTCCTCCAATATCATCATGGAGAAGAAGGGAACTGATGGTAGTTGGACGGCAATTACTTCTTATAATTCATACGATAATGGTGAATTTAGGGTAGCTGTAGAACCAGCCGCAGCCTTATTGGCTAGTACTAGTTATAGGGTGAGAATTACTACTAGTGTTACTGATGTATCTGGTACGGCAATGGAGAATGAATTTGTGATGAGATTCTCTACCAAGGGAACTACAGACACTACTTCACCACAAGTATCGGCTTACTATTTTGGTTTTAATGGTACGACATCCACCAGTGCCGTTTCGCGAGATATTCCAGTGATTTCGGTGGCTTTTAATGAAGAGATGGATACTTCTACTTTTTCAGATACTTCAGTAAGTCTTTCTCCGGCAGTATCTGGAAGTACAGTTTGGTATGATCCGTTTATTAGGACACTCAATTATGTATTAGGTGGACCATTAGCACAGAATACCGCCTATACACTTACTGTTTCTGGGGTGTATGTTAAAGATGTGGCTGGTAACACCTTGGATGGAGACGGAGATTCCACGGGAGCTGGAACCACGGCAGATAATTACGAGGTAGCCTTTACCACAGAGAACTCAGCATTATCTACCAGTAAAGCGGAAATTACTTGGATAGATGCAGAAGTAAGTAGAATTAGGGCTGGATTTAGTGAACCAATTAAAAAAACTGCAGCTGAAAAAAGAACTAACTGGACAATCACTAAAACCTCAGATTCCAGCACTATTGATCTGCAGACCGCTAGTGTGCGTTATGACGACTTTATGAAGGAGCTAGAGATTGAAGGGGTTAGTTTAGAGGCTGGTGCAGCATATACTCTAAATCCTAGTTCTTCAATTTTGGCTATGAATGGACAAGGAATTGAACCAGTGGCTACAGATACTGATTCTGACACCATTAGGACTGTTTTGAGTTTTACTCCTTGGGATCCGGGTGCAGTTTTCCATTCTGATACCATTACTAATTTTGATATGGGGGCCATGGGTGGACAATTTAATGGAGATATGTTCGCTAAGATGGGAGATGCTAATGTGGCTGATGATAAAGACTTCAAGATGTTTATGCCTATTGGTGCTTGGCCAAGTAATAGAACTGCAAGCCAAACAACCAATTTCCATATTAATTTCCCAACCACCCAAGCAATTGCTCACGGTGGTAAGATTGTTTTAAAATTTCCAGCCTCCTTTAATATCGCTAGTGCTGCTATGGCCACCGATCCAGATGGAGCACTATTTTTCTTTAACCGAGATATTAATGGTCCAGGAGGAACTGCAACTGCCGGAGATACCAGTGACTTTAATCCTATGGGTAAAGTGCAAGTCTCTAATGTTGCCGTTAATAATGTTACGAAACTTATCACCTTGACCTTGGCAGTAGATGATGGAACCGGTTGTACGATAAATGAAAGCACGGGAGCCTTTAATGCTAACTGTACAGATACAAATGCTACTTCAACTACCATGCCGTATGACTTCTTAGACTTTGAGTTGTCTGGTATTGTCAATGGAGATGCAGCAGAAATAGACTGGGCTAATAATCAGGGAGGATATCAGATAGAAATTACTACCAAGAACCCAACTGGAAAAGTGCTAGAAGGACCAGTTAAATCAGAACGATTTGATATTACTGCTGCCGGTAATGGAAGTATCTCTGGAACGGTTTACACTAGTAACGGAGTAACACCAGTTCAAAGTGCTCGGGTATTTTGTGATGGACCGGGAGGACATTTTGAAGCTACTACTGGTTCAGATGGGACCTATTCCTTTTCTGGATTACCGGTAGATAACAGTGGTAACTCTTGGGGAGGTTGGTATCACATTTGGGTCGAAGCTCCTAAAGCTAACGATGATGTGTTTGGAGGACAAGGTTTTGATGTTCAATTAACCTCCAGTAGTCAGACTTCAACTGGAAACAATGTTACTTTGAATTCTGCTTCTAATACCATTTCAGTAACAATTACTCATACCGGAGACGATTTAGATGGTAAGAATGTTGAACTTTGGGCCGGAGGCCCTTCGGGTTGGAAAGGAAAGAAAATAACTTTGGATGCAGATGGAAGTACTGCCACAACTATTAAGGTAGATAATGGTATGTGGGATTTTGGGGTTAACTCTTGGATGGAAATGTCTGGATTTGGAGGGGGACACATGGAGATGCTTTTCATGCCACCAAAACCAGTTCAAAAAAGTATTACTGGGAATGATACTGTAACCATTGCTTTAACGGCGGCAGATAAAACTATTTCTGGAAAAGTGGTAGACGGTAGTGGTGGAGGACTGGCTAATGTAAATATTTACTCCTACTCTCCTTCTGGAGATGGTTCTGGTAGTGGAACTCAAACGGCTACGGATGGTTCATATACCCTAAACGTAACTGATGGAACTTACGTTGTAGGAGCCAACAAACCAGGTTTGCCAGGTATGCCAGAAAAAACAGTAACGGTTGCTGGTAGTAATGTAACGGGTATTAATTTTACAGCAGATAAACCAGATAGTTCTATTTCTGGAAATGTTACGGATGGTACAGATGCTATTCAGTATGCATCGGTTAATGCTTGGACTAATGATGGAAGATTCATTTCTACTTCTACAGATAATCAGGGAGCCTATACTTTTTTCTTAGGAGCTGGAACTTGGAGTTTAGAAGCTTTCGCACCTGGATATGGAAGAATTGTTGTTGATAGCGGGGTAGATGTTACGGACATTGTTGTGGGAAGCAGTTCCACAATTACCGGTAAGAATTTTTCAGTTGCGGGATCTACTTATTACTTGATTAAGGGACAAGTAAAAGATTCTAGTAATAATCCAATTGCCAACGTTTCCATAAATGCCGACGAAATTGGTTGGTCAGGGGGAAGAAGGGGGCAGTTTATGGGTAATGGAAATGGGGCCACTACAGACAGTAATGGTAACTATAGCATCAAGGTTTCTGCTAATGGTGCGGGGACAGGATCTGATGCTACTCGTTATGAGTTACATGGTTGGAGTTCGGAATATGGTGACTTAAAACCTAATTCAACAACCCCGATAGATGTTTCTAGTGCTAATAGCACTGGAAATAACTTCACCCTAGCGGCAACTTGGGAGATGACTGTTAACATAACTAATGCTGACCAACTAGAAGTGGGGGCGATAGATATTAAGGAGGCTTTCATAGATTTTTGGAGTCCGACCAATAACACCGGTAACCACCGTCGTTTTAAAGACATTAATTTGAGTGGTGGATCTGCTACCCCTGGAACCATGAAGGTGTCCAGCGGAAGTGGTTATGAAGCTATGGCACACGTTCCAGGTATCGGTGACTTTGCTTGTACGTTAGGAGGAAATAGAACTTTCTCTGTAGCTGCTAATGGTACTTTGACCTGTGATTTTGGTCTTAATGATGCGAGTTCAGTTATTACCTTGTCTGGTACAGTGAAGGATGAGGGAGCAAATAACCTAGCTAACGCGTGGGTAAATGTGATGAACACCACTACATTCGCTCATTTTGGAACAAATTCTGCTGCTAACGGTACTTATACTCTAAAGGTTCCAGCAGGTACTTATACTTTGCGAGCAGATAAGCCAGGTTACGCCAGTCCGGCAGAAGTAGAAGTTACTGCCGATGATGCTGCTAGAACATTAACTATGACTACCGCGGGTAGTACGATTACAGGAACGGTTAAGAAGAGTGATGGAGTGACAGCAGAGCCAAACTCCTTTGTTTGGGCGGAAGAAGTAGGAGGATCTGGTTTTGTGGGAGCAGAGGTAGATACAGATGGTACTTATACTTTGGCCGTTCCAGATGGAACCAGTTGGAATGTTTATGCCCAGAGTGACAAGGGATATGCGGGAAATGTTTCTGGTAGCGCTACAGCCGGAAGTTCCTCAAAAGATGTGGTAGTGGATAGTCTTCGTCCGGGAGCAAGTCACGTAGCTGACCAGCCAAAGTCAGCACCAATGACTTTATCATCTGGAGGACAAGTAAAGGACGAAGATAATACAGGAGTTAATGTTACTATTCCCCAAAATGCTGGAACAGATAATAATCCAGGACAGTTAACTATTAATGAAACTTTTTCTGCTCCATCCACTTCTACAGTTTCATTATTTGGAGCAGCAAAAAACCTAACCATGACTGACAGTAGTGGAGATACAGTTACAAATTTCCAGAATGATGTGGAAGTAGAAATTGTGATGACCAAAGCAGAAATAGAAGATTTTGCGCAAGCTAATAATTCATTAGAAGATAATGGTTTGACAGAGATTCAATATCTAGAAAATATGTATTGGGATGGTTCTACCGGAACTTGGCAGTCTTTACCTACAACCGTTACGGTAGAAGTAAAAAATGATACAGCAGATGATTGGACACAAGTGGATTTTAGTACCTTCTTTGATAATATAACTGGAGAAGAAAGTAATGTTGCTAATGGAGGGGGAGAGAAAAAAGATTTTTATGATAATTTTAAGATTAAATTAGCTTCTACAACTGACCACTTCACGGTTTTTGGAACCAAGGTTAATTCGGATGGAGATGGTCCTAGTACACCGACAGGATTAACTGCAAATCCAACAAATGGTTCAGTGAGTCTAGATTGGGTAGGTAATAGCGAACCAGACCTACTAGAATATGAAATTTATCGTAGTACGGCGGAAGGATTTTCTTGTAGTGATAGTACGCAAATTAATACTGGTTCGGTAACGACAAGTAGTTACACAGATTCATCTCCAGCGGCTAATACCTCTTATACTTATTACTATAAGATTACAGCAGTAGATGATTCTTGGAATGAGTCAGCATGTACTTCCGCAGCAACAGCTACTTATACTTATACCGCTAATGTTTCCTCTGGAGGAGGCGGTGGTGGCGGTGGTGGTGGTAACTATCGTCCAAGTACCATTACTTCCACGACGTTACCAAAAACTCAGTCTTCACGAGAAATGACTTCATTACGTCCGGTTAAACTACCTGACACCGGAGTCATAACTCGTCCGGTTAAACTACAAAATGTTTATGGTAGTCAGACAGTTATTCTGCCAAAGGGTGCTATTGTGACAGATGAGAAAGGAACACCGTTTACCGGAGTAATTTCCGTTCCAGAAAAATTGGTTGTACCCAATATTCCAGATACACCACAAGGATTTAGTTATGTGGAAGGAATGACGGTTGGGGCTATGGATGGTACGCCTCTTAAATTTAGTGAACCATTTAAGGTATCTATTCCGGTAGGAGCTAGGAACAATGCGGTTATAAAACAACTGCAAGTATATTCTTTCGATACCGAAAGAGGACACTTTGTTTTAGCTGGAGATGGTGGTACATTTAACACTTTCAATAAAACAATGGAGGTAGAGGTAGATCACATGTCTATGTTTATAGTCTTAAATACTAATGGTAATGTCATGCCAATTTACGAGGACGAACCAGAAGAATTAACACCAGAAGTAGGTGCAGAAGAAGAAGTTATGACTTACACCGCAAATCCAGTTATTCCAGAGGTTTTGATTCAGCCGGTGCCAGCTTTCCATGATACTCGTGGACACTGGGCGACAGGTTACATTGATGAATTGCGTAAGCGAGGAGTGGTTAGTGGTAAACAAAAAGATATTTACGAACCAAATTCTGACCTAACAAGAGCAGAGTTAACCAAAATTGCTCTAAACGCTTTCTCGATTCCTATTGAGAAGAATGTGGCAGAAAAACCATTTGCTGATGTTGATCTAGATTCTTGGTATGTAAACTACATAGACACTGCTAAGAAATACAACATCATTAAAGGTTATGATGATGGAACTTTTGCGCCAAATGAACCCATCTCTCGGGTAGAAGCTTTGAAAGTAATTCTGGAAACTTCCAACATAAATATTCTCAATACCGAACAAATGAACTTTGTGGATACCATGACTGGTTCCTGGTATGAGAAGTATGTAACTTTTGCCCACGGAAACGGATTAATAGATGGTTTCCATGGGGCTATGTTTAAGCCAGAAAGTGCTATAAATAGAGCAGAAATTGCGAGAGTGGTAGCTAAGCTTTGGCAGATTATGGAATAGTAAAAGAGAGGTGAGGAAGAAGATTAATAAAACCCGGGTAATTACACCCGGGTTTTATTATTACATTATAATATAATAACTAGATAAAGGGTTTAATCACTCTTTCCAGAACTTTTTTGTTTTGCAAATAAGCCAAAACAAACCCGTAATTAGTGAAAGGGATTTCTGCTTCTTGAGCTTTTATTATTCTGCTGGCAAATTTTTGACGATCTATCATACAGCCACCACAGTGGATAATTAGTTTGAATTCTCCTAGGTCTTCAGGAAATGGATGACCAAAATTAAAGGAGAAGTTTAATTTTCCACCGACCTTTTTTTCTAGTAAGTGGGGGATTTGGACGGTACCAATATCATCACACTTACGGTTGTGGTTACAAGCTTCCATAATTAGAACATTATCTCCAGATTTTAGTTTATCTATCTGTTTTACTCCCTCGAGTAATACGTCTAGATTTCCAAAAGTCATGTAATGGGCCATCATAACAGAGAAGGAGGTGAGTGGAATATTATCTGGGGTCCAAGAGGTGATGACATCAAAAGCCTGACTGTCGGTAATTATAAGTTGCAACCCTTCTGGTGTTTGCGATAAGTGTTTCACTAAATCTAAAAAACGTTTTTTCTCAAATTCCGGATTTTTTCCTCTAGCTTCTTGGAGATTGGGACGGAAAAGTACGGGGGTAATAAAATTTCGCAGTAGTCGTTCTGTTGCCATGTCTTGGGGACGGAGAAGTCTGTGAGTGGGAGTTTCTTCGTCCATTGGGACGACTAGCAAAACAAATCCTTTCTCTTTTAGTGAAGGAATTAAATCAATATCACGAGAATCTCTCTGGAAATAAGTTTGGATAAAATCAATAAGTCTTTGGTGATCTTCTTTGTTATTAGCTTGGAGAGAAAGACAGGGGAGACCTAATTTATTCTTAATCTTTTCTATAGATTCCTTTTTTTGAACACTAAAATTGTTCAATATTATCAAGACCTGTTTTTTGTGTTTTTGGATTCTTTTAATTAAATCTAATTCTAACTCGAAGTCGGTATTTTGAGGATCTAAGACCAGTAAGCTTAGATCTGCTTCCTCTATAGCTTCGTAGGTTTTTTGTCGTTTTTTGTCTCCTAATTTAGAGAATTCATCTACTCCAGCAGTATCCAGAATTTTAAAAGGACCTAAATCGTGGATTTCCATCAGGCAAGTAACGGTATCGGCAGTAGTGCCGGGAGTGGGGTCGGTAATGGCATATTCTTTTTGGCCACTTAAGAGATTAAGCAGGCTGGATTTACCGACATTAGTTCGGCCAATAATGGCAATGATACTACGCTCTTTACGTTTAGCCATGTCTATTCTTATAGTGAAGAGAATTTCCTTGTTTGCCAAGGACAGGGTTTAGTCTAGCCATTTTTACCTTTTCAATAGTACAGTCAATACAGTCTGTTGGGTCTTCATCTACGCAAGGTTTGTCTTGGTACAGCAAGTACTTGTCGCGGTATTTTTGAGGAGTAACAGAAGGCATAATTATGTTAGCGCCAGCTTTGAGAGCCCATACTCTTCCTTGTGGTTTAAAAACATCTAGGGCGGTAGCGGTAGCAATATTAGCCGTGGGAATGAGGATTCGTAGGAGGGCAATGAAATTCAGGGTAGTATTAAAAATTTCTTCTTTATTTGCTACCCACCATTTTTTATTTTTACTATTACCCAAGGGTGTGTCTTCGTGAATGACATATGGACCTAAACCAAACATATCAAAATCTAAATCTTGGAAGAAATGTAGATCTGTAATTAAGTCATCTAGAGTTTGTCCAGGGATGCCAACCATATTGCCACAACCAACCTGGTAATCTAGTTTTTTGAGGTTTTCTAGTGTTTTAATTCTGTTTTTTAAGGAATGAGAAGCAGGATGTATTTTTTCATATAATTTAGGATTACTTGTTTCTATTCTCAATAAGTAACGATGAGCTCCGGCCTCTTTTAATTCCTTTAAAAATCTTGAGTCTAGTTCTCCACAAGAGAGAGTAATACCCATTTCTGGATACTCTTGGTTAATAAGTTGAACAACTTCTAGTAGGAATTTTTTAGCAGCAGGAGAGGTTAGTTCTCCAGACTGGAGAACCACCGAACCATATTTAACCTGATCGATAAAATCTAAACATTCTTTGATTTCTTCTTTACTCATACAGTAACGCTCTATCTTCTTATTCCCACTCCTAATTCCACAGTAATCACAGTTTTTTTCGCAATGGTTAGAGAACTCAATAATGCCACGGAAATGAACGTCATTACCAATATATTCTTCTCGTAGTTTATTGGCTTTGGTAAAAAGTTCTGTTTGGAGATTGCCTTTGGCTTGGAGATATTTTTTTAGCTCTTGATCGTTCATTTTTTATTGTTTTTTGGGAGAGATAATCTTATTGTTCTGCTAACATGGGCAAGGTTACTGACATTATAGACGAAGGGAAAATAAACGGAATTTTGGAAAAAACAAAATCTCCCAATAAAGAAAAGGTTTTAGAGATTTTGACTAAGGCTTCCTTGCAGAAGGGGTTAGATTTAGAAGAAATTGGTTATTTACTGCATACCAAAGACAAAGATTTGTGGAAACAGATTTTCTCAATTGCTAAAAGCATAAAAGAAGATATCTATGGTGAAAGATTAGTGTTTTTTGCTCCTTTATATATCTCTAGTTACTGCGTGAACGATTGTGAATACTGCGCTTTCCATTGTCGTAATAATATCCCAAGGAAGAAATTAACTCTCAAAGAAGTAGAGGAGCAAACCAAACAATTGATAGACATGGGACACAAGAGACTACTACTGGAATTTGGAGAGCATCCTACTAATGATATTGATTACATAATAGATGTAATCAAGACTATTTATGCTACTAAACACCGAAATGGCGAGATTAGGAGAGTGAATGTTAATATTGCTGCAACTACAGTAGAGGATTACATAAAACTAAAGGAAGTCGGTATTGGGACCTATCAGTTGTTCCAGGAAACATATCACCGAGAAACATACGAGAAAATGCATCCACGAGGACCAAAATCGGACTATGAAAGACAACTGTTTGCGCATGATCGAGCTTTTGCAGGAGGAATAGATGATATTGGACTGGGAGTTCTTTTTGGTCTTTACGACTATAAATTCGAAGTCCTGTCTTTAGTATCTCATGCGCAATACTTGGATCAGAAATATAATGTTGGTCCCCACACTTTATCCGTTCCTCGTTTTCAACCGGCAGATACGGTGGATATAAAATTGGAGCATGCAGTAAGTGAAGAAGAACTATTAAAAATCATTGCCATTTTACGTTTAGCAGTTCCTTATACGGGAATGATCATTTCTACTAGAGAAAAACCGGAAACTAGAAGTATGGCTTTTGAGATTGGAATTTCCCAAACTAGTGCAGCTTCCTGTACTTCCCCAGGGGGATACGGAAAAGAAAAGAACCTAGAACAGTTTAATTTGTCGGATCATCGGAATCTGGGAGAGGTGATTGAAGGAATTATGCAACAGGGCCTTTTACCAAGTTTCTGTACGGCTTGTTATCGGGAAGGAAGAACTGGAGAGGATTTTATGCATATCGCCAAACCAGGAGAAATTCACAACCTTTGTCGTCCTAATGCCATCCTAACCCTCAAAGAGTATCTAATAGATTATGCTACTCCAGAAGTAAAAAACTTAGGGGAGAAAATTATTGAGAAATATTTAGCTCAAATTTCGGATAAAGGTAATAGAAGAAAAGAAACAGAAGAGCGATTAGAAAGGATAGAGAAAGGGGAGCGGGACCTGTATTTTTAATGTTATATTATAATATAACGAGCAATCTTAAAATAGTATTAAAAGTGTAGTTTATCAATAAAACCTACTATTGATAAGGTCTAGTTAATTTTATTGAATTTTTTAGATTAAAAAGCTTATATTAACATGTTAATTTTAGGGTCAAGACTAGAACAGCGAGTTATTTTTAAGAATTTCTAGCATTTTAACATAAAGATTTTCGTTGCGATAATTGAATCGAAACTCACACTCTTTGAGGTGTAACAAAAACACATCTTTTTTAATTCCACGTCTTTT
>JAIPIW010000019.1 GCA_021734525.1 Candidatus Altimarinota bacterium
CGTGATTACTATGTGGTAATCGCACACATAAACACAATGTGTTTGTTTTTTACATTTCATGTCCAAACTTTACCACAGATTTTGGAAGCGCTACATCCCACGGGTCAGTAGACCCGGGGATTTTTCAAGGAACGTTAAACTACACAAACCGAATCAAGAAATTAATAATAAACCCCCGCAAGAAATCCAAAATAATTAAAGCCACAATAGGAGAAAAATCGAACATCCCAATTCTCGCCCAACGGAAGGGCGCTAAGATTGGTCTGACAATTTGTTCTAACCATATTCCCAGCTGAGTTTTTCCTCGAGAAAACCAAGACATTAGAACGGAAATGAAAACTGCCCAAAAAAGTAAGTTAAACAAAATTCCTACAAACGAAATCAGGAAACGAATAATCATTGTGTTATTCCGTTTAAATGTCCATTTGTAGGAGCGATATTAATCACATTCACACTCTCTAGATAATCTACAATTTGCTGAAAATAGGTTCCAATAAGAGGGAAATCCACTAGTTGGGTTAAAATCCAAATTACTAGTCCAATTACCAAGGTCATTCCAATTAAAATCCCCAAACCTCTAAAAATTCCTGCCCAAAAGTTAACCCACATGATCCGCCAAGGAGATTGAAGGTAATTTACAAAATCACGGAATCCAACTTGTTTAAATAGCGCTGCTATCCGAGACAGATCTTTTCTAATCTGATGAAATTCCTCCTCCTCATAAACTAAATCTATTTTTTTTTCTTTGAGTTCGTTTTTGAATTCGGTTTTTTTCATGCTGAAATTCTAATTTCCTTCATCAGAAAAGTAAACCCTCCTCCTATTCCCCCATTTTTATTGGCGATTTTACATCTCTCGTCTTAAAATCTCCTTGTGAAAAAGGATAATAAGAAAGAATTCAAATTCGTCGCTAAAAAAATACCAGAATCTTCTGGGTGTTATCTTTTTTGGGATAAAAACGATCAATTACTCTATGTCGGTAAAGCTAAGAACCTCAGAAAAAGAGTCAGTAGTTATTTTCAGAAATCTAAAGAAAATCAGACCCCAAGAACAGAATTCTTTGTAAAACGTATCGCTAGAGTAGAAACCAGAATTACATCATCAGAAATGGAAGCTCTTATTTTGGAAAATAACTTGGTAAAAGAATTCCACCCCCGCTTCAATGTTCGTCTTAAGGATGACAAAAGTTTTGTTTACTTACGCATCACTAAAGAAGATTTTCCCAAAATGGAAATCACCAGAAAACTTCTTCCAGATGGGTCCACCTATATTGGTCCCAAAACTTCTGCTAAAGAATTTAGAGATACCGTCCGGTTTTGCCAAAAGTTTTTTCGGGTAAAAATGATCAAGTCTTCTTTGGATTATTATCCTCTAGCTTCTACTGGTGGTCTTGATTTAGACCAGAAAAAATACAATGAAAATGTGGAAGTGATGAAACAATTCTTAAGAGGAAAAACTAAAGAAGTTTTTAAAACTCTCAGAGAGAGAATGATGCAGTTTGCGGCAGATAAGAACTTTGAAGCTGCCGCTCGTACCCGAGACCTTATTCAATCTATCGAAGTCTCCACTCAAAAACAAACCGTCCAATTTGATGACCAAGTTAACCGTGATTTCGTTAACTTTGTCCGTGATGATAAGTCGGCTTATTTTGTCCGTATTGCCTTCCGTAATGGAAAATTACTCGATCAAAACAACTTGGAATTTTCTGCAGAGGAATTTTTTGCAGATGCTGAAGTAATAGAAGCTTTCCTACTTCAATTTTATGAACACGTTGCCGATCTCCCCACCGAGATATTCATCCCAGAAAAAATTACCAATACGAAAAAAATAGAAACTATCTTAAAAAACGTAAAAATACTGGTTCCACAGAAAGGAGATAAACAAAAAGTATTAGTTATGGCTCAAAAGAATGCCAAGCATTTTGCTGCTAAAAGAAAATTAGAACTTCTTTCTCAGGCGGAAAATTTTGCTAATGCTCTACCAGAACTTGCGGAAGTTCTCAAACTAAAAGCTCCTCCGCGAAGAATAGAATGTTTCGATGTCTCCCACTTTAGCGGAACTAGTACTGTTGCTAGCCAAGTAGTATTCCTAGATGGCGTCCCAAAGAAATCAGAATATCGGAGATTCAATGTTAAGAATTTACCGGATGGCAAAGTAGATGATTTTGCCGCCATGACTGAAATCTTAGAAAGAAGATTTGCCAGAATTGGTGATAAGAAGTTTGCAAAGAATTTCCCTGACTTAATTGTCATTGATGGTGGAAAGGGACAACTTTCTAGTGTTATGAAAGCAGTCCAAAAGTTCACTAAAAATAAAAAGTTTCCTACAAACTTCACTCCCACCAAACAAATAATTGCCTTAGCTAAAAAAGAAGAACAAATCTTTCGTTCTGGCAGAAAAGATCCCTTGGAATTAGATTTAGATAGTAGTGCCTTAAAACTACTGCAAAGAATCAGAGATGAAGCTCATCGTTTTGCAATCACCTTCAACAGAAGTGTTAGAGAAAAGGTGGCTAAAACCTCGGTGCTGGATTCTATTCCTGGCGTAGGAAATCAAACCAGAAAGAAGTTAATCCAAAAATTTGGTTCTCTTTCTGGAGTAAAAGAAGCGAAAGATAAAGCTCTTTTGGAGATATTAAGTCAGAAACAATTAGAGAATTTGAGGAAAAGTATTTGACAAAAAATAGAAAATAATTACAAATAATTTGTTTTAAATTAAAAATGGAAATATTTTCTCCAGAACAAATCGAAAAAGCTACTGATTTTATGATCAAAGGGGGTCTGCCTGGCATGGGTTGTTCAAATCCTAATAAAACACAAGAACCAATTTCTTTCTCTCCAGAGGAATTAGATCGTAGAAAAAGGTTTTGTTTTCATATAGGCATGGATCCTGGCGGAAGAAGAGCTACTGAAAATACTACCAATTCTGTTAAAAGCAGAATAAATAAATTTTGGTAAGAGAAAAATAAAATAGTTTGTTATATTATAAATATAATAATCGCCGCATCTATTTGGAAGAGGAGTGTTTACTGTAATTCTAAGATTTATTCTTTTACAGTTTCCTCTATTATCTTCTCCGCATCTTCCACCATTTGTTCTATTTCTCCGTCAGTGGAAATAACTGTGTGATCATACATTTTTTCCATAGCAAATTCCTTTTGCATGGACTCTATTCTTCTGGCTAATTCTGTTTCGGTAATAGGAGCTCTGTCTCTTATTCTTTCTACCAAAGTATCTATTCCTCCGTCTGGTTTCAGAAAAATAGAAGTATATAAATCTCTGGGCAATTTCTCTCTCATTTGCCTAAACCCCTGGACATCAAATTCTCTCACTACTATTTTTCCTTTTTTAGCTCCTTCCACTAGTGGTTTCCAGAGTGTGCCGTACAAGTTTCCCTGATGGACTGTCGCATATTCTAAAAATTCATCCTCATCTATCTTTTTCTCAAATTCTTCTCGCGAAACAAAGAAGTAGGTTTTGCCATCTATTTCTCCTGGACGTGGATCACGAGTAGTACAACTAGGTGGAAATTCCCAATTTTTATGTCTTTCTCGTAAGGCATTAATGAGGGTTCCCTTCCCTACTCCAGAAGGTCCTGAGATAAAAAATATTTTCCCTTTCATCAATAAAAGTGTACTTTTTTTATGAAAAAATAAAACTATGAAATTTCAAATTAAGGATATTGAGACAGAAGTTTTTCTCGGAGTAGAAAAACTGGAACGTAGTATCAAACAAAAAATCTTAATTTCTTTTTCTTTTGATTTAGATACCAGTAAATCAGAAGTATCTGACGATATTGCAGATACTGTAGATTATTTTCCAATCCAAGAATTCATCAAAAACTTCCCTCAAGAAAAAGAATTTAATCTTTTGGAAAAACTGCACCATGATCTATTAAACGAATTGAATAAAAATTTCCCAGATTTAAGAAATACTTTTCTGCAAATAGAAAAATTCCCTTTCGTAAAAGGAAGTGTTGTTATCAGTAATTAAACTCTATTTTCTCCTTTTGTTTTCAAAAAGCTCATTTTCCCCTAACTCATGCACAGATGAGTCTGGTAAATATAAGATCAATATCCCTAGTAATATGGAGATAATATTATTCCAAGCATAGGACATTTCTGGGAAAAAATATTCATCGATCAAATTCCACATTCCACGCCAAACAAAAACAACTCCGATAACAACAATTAAATTTCTAACAAATCCCTTGTCCCAACGAAGAGAAATTCCTTTAATATTTTCTTTAAATTTTTTCCACATGTTCTGGTCATTTTATCATAAAAAATAGTAAAAATCAATTACAAACATCATAAACAACCCCTGCTTTATATTTCACAGCGATTATTTGTTGGTGGGTCGGGTGGGGCTCGAACCCACAACCAATGGCTTAAAAGGCCACTGCTCTACCATTGAGCTACCAACCCATCGCGTATTTCTTTTTGTAATTATACTAAATTTTTTGGTGGAGCTACAGGGACTCGAACCCTGAACCCCCTGCTTGCAAAGCAGGTGCTCTAGCCAATTGAGCTATAGCCCCGAGGTTGTTATATTATAATATAATTATTTAGTACCAGGAAGAAATATTCCTAGTGTTGACTTTAAGAAAACGTCTAAACCCCCTGTAATCCACATAAAAGACATAATTGTGGTCAGTAGTCCAAGAATCTTTACAAAGGTATAAGTTCCTCCTGTTCCTAAGTATTTCTCAGCAAAAGGAATCTCTCCTGTAAAGTTAACTACCTTCTCACAATAAACAATCATAAGGACGCCAGACGGAATCAAAAGCCATGCAATCATGATGTCGAAAAGAACGATACGCCCGGAGATTGTATAAATCAAGGCTTTTTTGTCAAAAATATTTGAATAAAGTCCTGTTTTCTGGTATAATATCTCGAATGAAAAAACTATTTCTGTCGCTGATCTGCAGTATTTCAATCTTTGGTGGACTAAGTCCTAATTTTGTTCTGGCTCAACCAGATATGCGTCGGAATACTCTCCCCCTGTATTACGATAACTTTGATCCTATCCTCAAGGACAACATTATTCATGATCGCATAAAGGATAATGATGATGAAGTCTTTGAACAAGGCACTGAAAATCTACTCAAGAAAATATTTCATCGGACCGGAGATGAGAATGATCTCATCGTCAAAGCCAACATAGTCTTGGGAGCAATAGCCTTAGTCTGGCTAATAGTACTCGGATCTAAGTTTATTGTCGCCAGAGGTGACGAAGAGAAACTATCTAAATACAAGTCTGAGTTTGGTTGGATAGTGCTCGGATTAGTGTTAATGTCTGTCGCTGAATTTATGGCTTGGCAAGTAATGGATCCTGCTCAGGATAATTTACTAGAAGGAATTTCTGCCGCAAACTTTGACCACCAGGTTAAATTAGTGATCCGCTTTATTGAATTCTTGATTCTTGGTATCGCCCTGATCAAGATGATGATGGCTGGTTACGATCTAATTACTGGTAGTGAAGAAGAAGAAACTATCTCCAGAGAGAAGGAATTCTTTCGTTCTTTCTTCTTTGGAGCTGCTTTAATCTTAATGGCCGAAGTTCTAATCAGTATTCTTTCTCCCAGCATCGTTGATAGCGCTGGAAATACCCTTACTGCTACCCAAGCTACTACCCTGGGAATACGTGAAATTACTGGTTTAATTAATTTCGTCCTTTCTTTTATAGCAGTAACTGCTGTTATCATGCTGATCCTATCTAGTTTATATTACGTAGTAAGTTTTGGTAGTGAAGATCAGATGAATCGAGCCAAAAGAATTATAATTGCCTGTATTATTGGAATTATGATTTGTATTTCCAGTTATACCTTGGTGACCTTTATGTTTAAATAAATGAAAAAATTATCTCTAGTTTTTGTTGTTTTATTCTATCTCCTAATCGGAGGAGGAATTTGTGAAGCTCAAACAAAAACTAGTGATCTCTTTGGAAAAAATGAGGTCACTAATGACTTAGCTAAAAACACAAACTTAGTGGATTATACTTACAAGGTGGAACGAGATAAAGACAGCACATCTTGGTCTTCCCAAAATGAAGGAGAAAATCAGTTTAAATCCGTAGTAAAGGCAGTTATTTTCTACCTCAATAAACTCTTTATCTCCATTGCTATCGTCTTCACTGTTTGGAGTGGAATGAATCTAATTCTAGCTCGAGGAGACGAAGAAGAGTTTAGTAAACGTCTTCGTCATATTTATGGTTTAGCAATTGGGTTTATTATTCTGGCTCTAGCTCCCATTATCATCGATAAGATTTTCTTTGGAGCAGAAGGAGAAGTTTTCCTCAATGAAGAAAATGTAACTGCTTTCGCCAAAGAAGGAGTATTAGAACTCCGTGGAATATTTAAATATTTTGTTAGTTTTGGAGTTGTTGCTGGAGTAGCCTATATCATTTTCTCGGCAGTCAAGATGTTAATAGCCGGAGGAGAAGATGAATCTCAAATTTCTAAATTAAAACGAAGAATGGTTTTTGTGGTTATGGGAATTGCCACCCTAATTTCCGCAGACAAGATCATTAGTCTTTTTACTGGCAAAGAAGGAAAATTGGCTGTTCCAGATGTTAACAAATCTGTGGAATTCTTTGTCGAATGGGCCAACTTTATGCTCGGTCTTATTGGAGTTATAGCAGTCTTTACTTTAATTTACGGAGGTATTCGCTTAATTGCTAACTTCGGACAAGATGAACAAGGTGTAGAAGATGCTAAAAAAGTTATTATTGCCTCAGTTATTGGTTTGGTGGTTGCTTTCTCTGCCTGGACGATTATGTATGCCTTTTTGGTTCACTAATACCGGTTGTATTACCGGTCAAAATTTCCGAAGCTGGAATTCTTTATATTTGTAACCAGTCCCTTATTTTGCTACACAGAGGACAGATGGAAAACAAAAATAAAAAAGTTAACAAGAAAAAACGTCTTTACCGTCTTGAAGTCGGGGTAGCTTGTATTTACAAAGATGGTAAATACCTCATCCAAAGCAGACCAGAAGGGAAGAGTTTTGTAGGACACTGGGAATTCCCTGGTGGTAAGAGAGAAAAAAATGAAGATTATCCCACTTGTATAAAAAGAGAAATAAAAGAGGAGTTAGATGTAGAAGTCAAAGTTGGCCCTGTTTTTTTCGAAGAACATCATAATTTTGGCAAGATAAACCTTATTCTCCACTTCCGTCAGTGCGAAATCATTAAGGGAGAACCTCGTCCCTTAGAAGGGCAAAATATTGATTGGGTTGCTCCCCAAGACTTTCATAAGGTTAAATTTCTGGAAACTAACGCCAAAGCCCTAGAAAAATTGCAAAGTATGTCTTCCTAAAAAATCTATTGCTCATTAAGCATTATTTATTGATAATATCCGCGATGTTTGGCAAAAAAAAGCGTCCCAGCGTAAAAATTCCGTCCTCGGTTTTAAAAAAGGAAGCCCAAAAAATGGCGAGGAAAATGATTGTTAGTGAAGAAAAAAAAGAACGCCAAAAAATTATGCGAGAAAAAGCCCGCTCCAAAGCTACCAAAAAAATAGAACGGAAAAAAATTCAACAAGACAACTGGGATGATTTCCTGACTGATTCTGTTCGCCAGGAAATCTGGGGTGGAATCTGGATTGCTGTTTCTATCATACTACTCACCCTTTTCTGGAGTTCTGCACCACTAGCTAAAACAATATTTTCTTCACTCAAGGTTCTTTTGGGAATCGGAGTCTGGCTCTTCCCTCTATTTTTAGGAGGTGTTGGTGCATCTTTGCTGATTAAAAAAGAAATTCAATTTCCTCCTATAAGAATCTTGGCTCTACTTTTCTTTTTTGTCGGAATTTTGGGTATTACTAATCTTTTTGTCCCACACGCAGACTCACTAGCTCTCTCTAAAAACTTTGGTGGAGCAGTTGGTTTTGCTATTGGGTTTTTTCCAAGAGAATTTTTGGGCACAGCCGTTACGGCTATTATTTTAGTAGGAATTTTGTGGATTTCGGCAGTAGTTGGTTTTGGTATTAGTTTGACCACATTATTTTCTAAAAAATCTGTCTCCACTCCCTTATCTAGAAGCCAGAAAAGCGAAGAAATACCTTCTCATCTTGAGAAGAAATCTTTTGATAACGAATTAGAAATAGTAGATTCCACCGGGAGCAATGGCAGATCTACTGCTGTTAACCTGGAAAAGACCGATTCCCTTACTGAAGCTAAAAATAGAAAATTAGCTGGAGTCTGGGAACCACCTAGCGTCGACCTTCTTAAAGACGATGTTTCTACCATCGTAGTAGATGAAAATGATCTACGCTCTAAAGCCGAAGTAATTAGAGAAAAATTAGAACAGTTTGGTTTAGATGTAACTATGAAATCTGTGCACGTAGGACCGACTGTAACGCAATTTACTCTGCAGCCTGCAGCTGGAATTAAGTTAACTAAAATCACTGCCTTAAAGTCAGATTTGGCTTTAGCTTTAGCTGCTAAGAATATCCGTATTGAAGCTCCAATTAGAGGTAAGTCTTTAGTTGGAATAGAGATTCCTAATAAAGAACGGGCTAATGTTGGCATGCGAGAGATGATAGAATCTGAAGTTTGGGAAGAAACTGATTGTCAGTTAAAACTCGCTTTTGGTAGAGATGTCGCCGGAAAACCTATTGTCCACAATTTGGCCAAAATGCCCCACCTTCTTATTGCTGGTAAAACTGGTTCGGGGAAATCTGTAGCGATGAACGCCTTTCTATGCTCTCTGCTTTGGCAAAATCCACCAGACAAGTTAAAACTCATCTTAGTTGACCCCAAAAGAGTAGAACTTTCCCTTTATAACAATCTTCCTCATCTTCTTACCCCAGTAATTGTAGAACCAGAAAAATGCGTTTCTGCTCTTGCATGGGCCGTGGCAGAAATGAATCGTCGCTACCGCATGTTTTCAGAAAAAAAATGCCGCAATATCAACGAATATAACGAAAAGTTTCCCGACCAACAGGAGCCCTCTATTGTTATTGTTATCGATGAACTAGCCGACCTCATGATGGTTGCCGGTAAAGATGTGGAAGCTGCCATCTGCCGAATTGCTCAAATGGCCAGAGCGGTTGGCATGCACTTACTAGTAGCTACTCAACGTCCTTCTGTGGATGTAGTAACTGGGTTAATTAAAGCTAATCTAGCTTCCAGAATTGGATTTAAGGTCTCTAGCGGAATAGATTCTAGAACAATTCTAGATGGCATTGGCGCAGAAGATTTACTCGGTTTTGGAGACATGCTCTATTTAGATGGAAACAGTGGTTCTGTGACCAGAATCCAGGGAGTCTTTATCTCTAATGAAGAAGTAGAACGAATTACTAATCATATTAAGCTCCAGTTCCCGGAAATGATTGCTAATGATGAGATTACTAGACAATCTATTGAAGGGATGGCTAAGGGAGGAGTTCTTACCGCTGGGACAAATTCTACCACTGACGAAAAACTAGACCCCATGTTTGATGACGCCGTCAAAACTGTCATGGAAACCAGAAAAGCTTCCGCTAGTTTCCTACAACGTCGGATGGAAATAGGATATGCCAGAGCCGCACGACTACTAGACCAAATGGAGGAACGAGGAATTATTGGACCGGCTAAAGGCGCCAAGGCTAGGGAAGTTTATAGCGAAAAAGACGAAATATAATTCGCCTGTCTTCTGCGGTTTTACCGGTTACCTAACTATGAACGACCGTCCGGTTTATTCTTTATATCTGAAGACTCAATACCTAACTCCTCAAAGTTTATTGTTCCCTTAACATCTTGTTTAAATCTATTCATAGGATTTTTTAATCTTGGATCATCAAATCCAACATTTCGAGGATCTATTTTATACTTTCCTAATATCTTTCCTATTGTTTCCTGCAGTATCTCCAGTGGCTGTTCTTTGACCTTATTCCAATTTTCATTTTCACTACCTATTTTTTCCTGTTTAAAAATTTCAAACAGCCCCCAAATATGAAAAAATGTTCCTCTAATCTTTCCTATTATATCCACTAAATCATCTTCTTCCGGTATAATTATGTTAGATAATTCTCGCCCCAAGATATTTTCCATATCCTCATGCCAAAATTTATCGAACCATGGTTTTTGGTTTTCTTCTAATGATATTTTCTCTAAAACTTTTTGTTTTATTTCTCCCAAAGAGATTTCCAGTCTTTTACCAATTCCCTCTAATCCTAGATAATTCATATCATAATATTATTTTTATTCGTTTAAGTATACTCATAAACTTGAAATTGTCAATACATTATGGTATAATGACACGATGAATAAGCCTAAATACGACATTTTAACTTTTGGATCAATTACCTTGGATGTCTTTTTAACACCAGATTTTTCTAACGTAAAAATCCAGAAAAAAGGCTATCGGGACTGGTTTTCTTTCCCGGTAGGAGAGAAAATTAAAATCCAAGAAGTCCGTAAATTCTGTGGCGGAGGATCCGCTAATACTAGTGTCGGTTTTGCCAAATTAGGGCTTAAATCTGCCATTTTTGGCATTATTGGAGATGACGAAGAAGGTCATTTAATTAGGAAAAAATTAAAGAAAAACAAAGTAGATACTAGTTTTCTAATTGAAGAAAAAAATGGTGTATCTGCTTCTTCTATTATCCTCAATGATCCACAAGGTCGGAGGACTGTTTTTCATGACCGCAGAAATAAGAAAAACTTCTCCCGTAATACCTTAAAAAAATCCCCCTCATCTAAAGCTATTTACATCAGTCATTTGTATGATAACTCCCAAGACCTCTTATTTGAAATTTCTAGCTGGAAAAAACGTACCAAGGGACTGGTGGCCTGGAATCCTGGTAAAACACAATTTATAGCTGGGTTTAAGAAGTTTAAGGACGTTTTCCCAGCAATAGACCTGCTTATCCTTAATACCGAAGAAGCAGAGCTCTTCACCAAGATAAAAGCGCGCAAATTAAAGCTTTCTAAGGCCAAAGAAGCTCAAATTGGACATAAAGTAACTACTGGAAAATCTTACCTAGCAGATTCCATTTTTGATGTTCGTCGAATAGCCCAGAAGTTTATCCAAGCGGGAGTAGGTACAATAATTATTACTGATGGCAAACAAGGCGCTCAACTTTTCGCTAAAGATCGTCATCTGTTCTGTCCAGCACCAAAGGTACCAATTGTGAGCACTTTAGGAGCCGGAGATGCTTTTTCTGTTGGTATTGTTACTGCTAAACTTCTTAATAAATCCTTAGAAGAACAAATTATCTGGGGCAGTCTAAACTCTGGCGCAGTAATACAAAAGTTCGGTGCCCAAGAAGGGCAACTATCTTGGAGAGAAATAAAAAAAACTGTGAAATAAATCCACAGCTTTCCAAGTTGTATAATAAACCAAAATCCTATGCAGGAGGTTCCTGGAGTGATCCCGCTCCAATAATAGTATTTACTAAAGCATAAGATACTAGGATAACTAATATTCCAATTGCTGCAGCAATAAGAATCTTTTTCCCTTTTTCTGATCCAGCATCATCTCCTCCAGAAGTCACATATAAGAATCCTCCGTAAATCACCATAATAGTAGCAACCAAACCAAGAAAATAGAGGAAATAATTAATAACAGATCTAATAGCTGCTCTCGCTGACCCTCCCCAAGAAGTAGAATCCGCTATGTTGGCCGGATTATCCGCCTCTCCGATTAAAAGAGCGTGAGTAGTGTCAAAGGAAAACAATCCTAAAACTGCAATCAAACCGAGTACGGGAACAACGAATTTTTTCATATTTTTATGATTCCCCCGAATTATTAAATAATAATATTTTTTTTGCAATTTTATTTTTGTATTTTTTAGAATCCTGGTTCGTTTCCTGTTCCAGTTTCTATAATAGTATTTACTAGAGCATAGGAGACTAGGATAATAATGATTCCAATTGCAGAGTAAATAAGGATTTTCTTTCCTTTTTCTGCTCCAGCATCGTCCCCTCCGGAAGTGATATATAGAAACCCTCCGTAAATCACCATGATAGTGGCAATTAAACCGAGGAAGAAAAGGAAATAGTTTACTATTACTCGGATAGCTGTTCTTGCAGATCCTCCCCAAGCAGGAGTTGCCGTATCAATATTTTCTGGATTATCTCCAACACCGATTAAATCCGCAAAAGCAATATCAAAGGAAAAAAGGCAGAATACTGCCACTAAACCAAGAACTGGCGCCATTAATTTTTTAATCATGTTGAGATATTAAAACGATATAAGGAACTTGTAAAACTTTTTTTATTTTTATTCAAGGGAAAATATAGCTTAAGTTTAAATAAAAAGAAATATTTTTTAAATATTTTTTCATCTTTTTTGTTACAATCTAAAGTGATGAGTTTAGATTTCCCTCTACAAAGAGTTTTAAGAACCACGGAAGTCCATATAAAAAAATTAAATATTTTAGGAATTCGGACCGTCCGAGATCTTTTAGAATTCTTTCCTCGGGCAACAGAATCCACAGAAATCACTGCTAACTTCCAAAATATCACTATGGGAGCAAAAAACACAGTTTCTGGAATTCTTTGTGATGTTCGTCAGGAAAAAACTGCCCGCGGGGAAACTATCACCAAAGCTGCCTTAATTTTAGATGGGGCAGTCACCTTGGAAGTAGTTTGGTTCCAAACTCCATACATATTGAAAAACCTTAAGGATGAATCACAGGTCTTTTTAGTGGGAAAAGTAGATCGCACTTATGGAAAAGTTCAAATTCTCAATCCAGAAGTACACTTAAATCGTAACGTGCATGTGGGAAAACTCCGGGCTATTTATCCAGAATCTCCACCCTTAACCAGTAAATGGTTCCGAGAAAAGATTGCTGGACTACTTCTTCTAGCTAAGGACTTTGTGGAAATATTGCCCTCAGAAATACTAGAAGCAGAAAACTTCATCAGTAAGAAAGAAGCCGTTAAACAGGTTCATGCTCCAGACAATATGGAAATGTGGCAAAAAGCTAGGGACAGGCTCGCTTTTGAAGAAATCTTTGTCATCCAAACCCGCGTAATGCGGGAGAAATTTCTTCGAGAACAAGATGCTCAAAATCCCTATCTAGTAAAGTTTGACGCTGAACAAGTAAAACAAGACCTTAAAAAGATTCCCTTTCAACTTACTACCGCCCAGAAAAAATGCCTTCTTATTATTTTAAAAGATTTCGAACGAGATCGTCCTGCCCATCGCCTAATGCAGGGAGATGTTGGTTCTGGAAAGACGATTGTGTCTTTTTTGTCTGCATTACCAATACTCAGGTCTGGAGCCCAAGTGACCTTTTTAGCTCCCACCGAAATTTTAGCCAAACAACATTTCCGATCAGCCTTGAAGTTTTTTAACCCCGAATTTTCTGTTGAATTACTGACCGGATCGGTAACTTTGTCTAATAAGAAAAAAATTAAGGGAAAACTTAAGAATGGTGACATTCAAATATTAATCGGTACTCACGCTATTTTGACCGCAGATACGGAATTCAAGAACTTGGGATTTGCAGTTATTGACGAACAACACCGTTTTGGTGTCGAACAACGGTCTCGACTACAGAAAAATCATACTCATTTACTAGCAATGACCGCTACCCCTATTCCAAGAACCCTAGCTTTAACTATTTATGGTGACCAGGATCTCTGCCGTATTGATGAATTACCCCCAGGACGCAAAAAAATTATTACTCGGGTTATTTCTGATACCAAGACCATTACTAAGATGAATCTCTTTATTGACGACCAGATCGGTAAAGATCACCAGATCTTTTGGGTTTGTCCACTTGTTGATGAAAGTGACAAAATTGAAGCTAAAAACGTTAAAGAAGAATTCGACCGTATTGCTAATGAAGTTTTCCCTAAAAGAAAAGTAGAATTCTTACATGGTAGAATGAAGGGGAAAGATAAGGATGCCATTATGGAGAAATTTAAAAACAAGGAATTCGATATCCTTGTTTCCACCAGTGTTATCGAAGTAGGGGTAGATATTCCAGACGCTACAGTGATGGTGATTGAGAATTCAGAAAGGTTTGGTCTAGCACAATTACATCAATTTCGAGGTAGAATTGGTCGTAACGAATTCCAGTCCTATTGTTTCCTAATGGTCGGCAAAAAGGATGATGCCCAGAAAGAAAGATTAAAAGCTCTAGAACGTTCTAATGATGGACTATACCTATCTGAAATAGACCTCAAACTAAGAGGGATGGGCGAACTTTATGGCACCAGACAAAGTGGCCTACCAGATCTCAAATGTGCAGACTTAACTGATTTAGATCTCCTCCAATCTACCCGAGATTGGGCTATCAATATTCTAAAACAAGATTTAACACTCAAAAAATTCCCTGCCTTAAAAGAGAAAGTAGAATCTAGTGAAGTTTATTTCTAAAACTTGCAAAAAATATCCATATACTATATAATTACTATGTAATTTATATAGAAAATGAATACTACTACTATCGCAATCCAAAAAAATATTCGTGACAAAGCCATGAATAGAGCAAAGCAAGAAGGTTTTTCTCTGGGGACAATTGTAAAAATTCTCCTTAATGACTACATCGAAGGACATATTTGTATTGGTACCAAGATTTTAAATAATACCGGCGTTGAAAAGGCAGAATACATCCCTGTTGATAAAGAGACTCAAGAAATGATGGATAGGACTGTTTCCGAACTACATCAAAATATCTCAGAATGAAGTTAATTATCTTCACGAAAACAATTTCAAAGAAAGAAAAAATTACTGAAACAGAAAGATCCATTATTTTAAAGGCATGTCGAAAAAACATCCTTACTCCGATCAAAGGAAAGAACTTACCGGCTGAATCTGCACTTGTAAAACTATATGTCACCACGATCCGAGGTGATCGAAGAATAGTTATATTGCATGATCGGAAACAAGATATTGGTTATTTTCTATTTTTTCGTTCTAAAAACGATGCTATCGGAAAAAATATTTCTATTAAAAGTAAAAAATTCAAAGAATCTCTTTCAAAATATCTAACTTTACTAATAACAGATACTAAGAAGAAACAATTCGAAAAAGTCGAATTGTAAAATATTAATTTATTTTTCTTCCTCCACCATATTATCTTCTGCCCCATTGGTAACTGCTAGTTCTTCGATAGTGCCCATTTTTTGGGTTCTGGCTAGTTGTGGATTATATACTTGGTAAAATAGTTCAATAATTTTTTCTGTTTCCAGCTGATTAACATTCAAACCACAATTACCCAAAGCTGTTTCTACAACGTTAACTCTTTGGTCTAGTTGTCTCTTCAACTCCTTAAACTCTTTTCTTCTTTTGAGGATATCCATCACTGTATCATCCGGCATAATGTAAGCGAGAAATTTAGAAATTAATGATTTCTTTTCTGCCCGAGCTGGATTTTGTGGAATAACCACAAAGAACCTTTTTTCCATAATGTCAGAATATTCCACTAACTTTTGGACATATTCGATGTAATCCTTCATTTGTTCTTGCAACAGAATATTTTTTAGATTCCTCATCTTCTGACGCAAATCTTCCAGATAGTTATCTATATCCAGTTTCCGAGATCTAACTAAGATTTGTACTGGAAAGTCTATAGAGTTCATAAATTGCTGATATGAACCAATAATAGAGTCCTGTTCTTCTTCTGACTTTAAACTAAAATTCACCGAAGAGACTTCCATTACCGCTCTTAGTCCACCGTTTTTCAGAATCAAAGTATTGTCCCTGACCCCAGCAAACTGCAGATAACGTTGGGTAGACAACGCTTTATTATTCTTCGCTGCTTTAACGTTTTCTTCCTTATTTAAAGTCGGTATCAGTTTCTTTTTCATTATTGTTTAGCTTTTTGAAAATTAGACTTCTCTCCATCTAGGAAACGAGCTAAGTCTTTAACTTTGTTCCGATCAAACTTCTTTTCCTCTGTTTTCTGCGCCTTTTCTTTGTTTAAAGAAGGAACAGTAGTTGTTAGAGAAAAAACCGGTTCTCCGCCATGCTGAATCCACCAACGCTTAGAACGACGAAAGGCCATTTGTTCTACTAGCAAAGTAATAAGCTGACCAATAGGAATTCCTTTCACTTTCACAAAAGCAAACAGAGCTGAAAGTCCTGCTGGAAACCAAATCATGGCCAAATCCACAAAGTCTAAATCATATTTAGCCTTCATGTTAGTGAAGATGGCATAAGAGATGCCAAACCCAATTAAGAGCAGTACCAGCTGACGCAGGGTTATGAACCAAAGGATCTGGTCTTCTCTTTGCACGTCTTGTGGAACTTTAGCACGCATGTTTTGAGTCAAAAACTTCGGAGAATTATACCATAGTTAAGGGAAAAATACAAGAGACTAAGAGGGAAAATAACAAGTTAAGAAGATGTTTATTATATTATAATATAATAACGGCAAAAAACCCTCTTCCCTCTTGTAAAATACGCTAAATTACGGCAAAGTTTCCTCAGTATTTTTTCTCTCCACAATGAGCACTGTTGACCAGATCATCTCCGAACGTAAACGCAAACTCGAGGAGTGGCGTAAGCTTGGTTTTGACTATGCTGCCAAGTTTGACCGCACTCACACTTCCAGTGAAGCCATAGAAGAGGTCAAGAAATCCAAGCCTGGAGACGGAGAAACTGTTATGAAAAAACTCAAATCTCTGCGGAAGATGTGTGGACGGATTATGAATCTCCGTGACATGGGAAAACTTTGTTTTCTACGTATTCAAGATGTCGATGGTAACTTCCAAATCTGTTTACGTAAGGACGTTTTAGGAGACAGTTACAAAACTTTTATCCGTATTTTGGATTTAGGAGATTTTTGTGGTTTTAGTGGTGATTTTTTTATCACCAAACACGGGGAACCAACCTTGTTGGCTACAGACATAATGCCTCTCGCAAAGACATTACGCCCCTTGCCAGAAAAATTTCACGGTCTAACAGACCGAGAAGCCTGCTATCGGCAACGTTATTTAGATCTAATCACCAATCCAGAAACATTGGAGAGGTTTAAAATAAGATCCGAGGTAGTACGAGAAATTAGAAATTTCCTAGAAAACGAAAAATTCATGGAAATAGAAACTCGCACTCTCCAATCTCAGGCTGGTGGTGCCATGGCTAAAACCTTTGACACTCACCACAATGCTTTCGATCACGAATTTGTTCTCCGAATTTCTTTAGAAATAGATCTCAAGATAGCTCTTGCTGGTGGACTAGAACGAGTCTATGAGATTGGCAAATGTTTCCGTAACGAAGGAACAGATCCTTCTCACTTACAAGAATTCACCTTGCTAGAATGGTATGCTGCCTATAAGGATATGGACTGGAACATGGATCTCACTGAAAAAATGACTCGGGAGGTTCTTAAAAAGGTTTTAGGAAAAACTAAAATTACTGTTCTAGATAAAAACGAAAAGAAAGTCGTTATTGATCTCAAACCTAAATTCAAAAGAGAGCGTTTTCCGGATTTAATAAAAAAATATGCCAAATTAGATATGTTTAAAGCTTCTCGGAAAGAAATGGAAGAAGTTGCCAAAAAATGGGACATTTCTCCTGCAGAAATGAAAAAAATGTCAGATGCTACTTTACTAGATAACATCTACAAAAAATCTGCTCGTCCAAATCTGGTGGAACCAACATTTGTGACTAACTATCCGTCAGAATTAAAACCACTAGCTCGTCCACATGAAGATGGAACCGCGGAATGTTTTCAGTTACTGATCGCTGGCTGGGAACTGGTTAATTCTTACGGAGAATTAGTAGATCCTCAAATTCAAAGATCTTTATTAGAAGAACAAGTTAAGGCTAAAGCTGCCGGAGATGAGGAAACTATGGATATGAACGAAGAATTTTTAAATGCCATGGAACATGGTATGCCACCAATGACTGGTTTTGGTATGGGAATTGACCGATTTGTAACACTTATTACTGAACAATCTAACTTGCGAGACACAGTTCTGTTTCCATTAATGAAGCCAGAAAAATAATTAGATAATCAAAAAAACTCAGAATTCTAAGAACCCTGGGTTTTTTTGCGAAGTTTAAGGATAATTATTCTACTTCTTCCATCTCCATCATTCCTTCTTCTTCCATTCCCTCTTCCATCATTCCTTCTACTTCAACAGCTGGAACGTTTTCTACTACTTCTCCTTCCATTCCTTCCATCATAGCCTCTTCTTCAGAAACCATAGGAGCTCTACAACCTAAAAGTAGTAAACCTAAAACCAAGATAAGTGATTTTTTCATGATTAGAATTAATAAATAAATAGTTTACGAAGCGAATTTTAATTTTGGGTCAAGACTAGAACAGCGAGTTATTTTTAAGAATTTCTAACAGTTTAGCATAAAGATTTTCGTTCCGATAATTAAATCGAAACTCACATTCTTTGAGGTGTAATAAAAACACGTCTTTTTTAATTCCACGTCTT
>JAIPIW010000020.1 GCA_021734525.1 Candidatus Altimarinota bacterium
GTGAAATCTTTCGATTACACGGTTATTGATGAAGCGGCTAAATCTATTGTGGAGACCGCTGAGCGTGGCGGATCGCTAGTATCCGGACCGGTATTGATGCCTACTAAAATCAAAAAATACACAGTAAATAGAAGTTTCTTTATTCATAAAGACGCCCGAGATCAGTACGAAATCAGAACTCACAAACGTCTCATAGATATTAAGGAACCGACGACTCAAACTATTGAGTCTCTCCAAAATCTATCACTCCCTGCGGGGGTAGATGTAGAAATTAAAATGATGTAACTATGAAAGGAATTTTAACTCGCAAGTTAGGTATGAGTCAGTTTATTTCTCCCGAAAGCGGAGAAGTAAGTCCTGTGACTGTACTTGAAGCACCAGCTAACACTGTCTTGCAAGTAAAAAAGACTGACAAAGACGGCTACAAAGCTGTTGTTATTGGCGCTTTTGAACGTAAGAATTTCGGTAAAAACGATAATAAGAAGTACAAATTCATCCAAGAATTATCTTTAGCAGGAGACGAAGAATTAAAGAAGGGTGATAAAATAACACTAGAATCTCTCAAGGAAATTAAAACTGTCAAAGTTACTGGAACCTCCAAAGGAAAAGGATTCTCTGGAGTAGTTAGAAAGTATAATTTTGGTCGAGGACGAGAAACACACGGATCTCATCACCACCGAGAACCAGGTTCTGTAGGAACTTGTGCAAAGCCTGGTCGAATTTTGCGTGGTAAAAAAATGCCCGGACAATACGGAAATACTCAGGTAACAATTAGGTCTACAGAAATTGTAGATATTGATTTAGATAAAAATCTTATTGCTCTCAGGGGGTCTGTTCCCGGAGCCGTGAATAGCTTCATCTTTTTACAAGAAAACTAAAATGAAAGTAGATTTATATGATAGCAAAGGAACTAAAAAAGGAGATGTTACTCTAAATGACGATATCTTTGCCGCTAAAATCAACCCAGATCTTATGCACCGATCAGTCGTAATGAGACTATCTAATCGTCGAATAAACATTGCTCACAGTAAAACCAGAGGGGAAGTTTCTGCAACAACTGCTAAAGCTTTTAAGCAAAAAGGAACTGGTCGAGCTCGCCGTGGTGCTAAATCTACCAGCTTACTACGTGGCGGAGGAGTTGCTCATGGACCAAGAAATATTCGAAATTTTGTCAAAGATATGCCACAAAAAGAAAGACGAGCGGCTCTTTTTTCTAGTTTGACTGTTAAAGCTAATGACAAAGAAATCTTTGCTTTAGATAAGTTTGATCTTACTGAACCTCGTACTAAAGATTTTGCCAGTTTATTACAAAAACTACCTACGGCTGAAAAATATTTGTTTGTTTTGCCAGCTAAGAATGAAATTTTTACCAAATCTAGCTCAAACTTACAGAACGTAAAAGTAATCCTAGCTAACTATTTAAATCCTTATGACGTCTTACACGCCGATAAGATTTGTTTCCTTAAAGACGCTTTCACTACTCTAGAAGAAACCTTCCTAACTAAAGCAGCCAAATGATTACTCTAGATAAAGTTTTGATCAGTCCAATAACAACCGAGAAGACCACTTCTCTGAAAAATAAAGCTGTCTTTAAAATTGCTTCCAAATCTTCCAAGGAAGACGTCAAAAAAGCTGTGCAAGAATTCTATGGTGTGGAAGTTAAGGGAATAAACATTGTTAATCTTCCAGAAAAGATTCGCTTAGTTGGAAGAGGCCGACCAGCTCGAAAAAGAGCTCCTTTCAAAAAAGCAATTGTTTCCTTAAAAGAGGGAACTACTATTGATTTTAATGCGTTTAAATAATGGCGATTAAGAAACTAAAACCCGTAACTAATGCTCAGCGCAATACTAGTGTTGTCAGAAGCGATCAGATCAGTAGTAAAAAACCCACTGTAAAATCTTTACTAAAGACTTCTAAAAAAGTCACTGGACGTTCTGGGGGAACAATCTCTATTCGTCACCGCGGAGGAGGAACTCGTTCTAGATACCGTCTAATAGATTTTGATCGTACTGATAAATTAGGAATCGAAGGGCGAGTAGCCACAATAGAATATGATCCAAAACGAACTTCTTTTATTGCCTTAATAGTTTATCCAGATGGAGACAAGAGATATGTTCTTGCTCATGGTAAAATGAAAGTCGGAGACAAAATTGTTGCTGATGTTAAAGCTAAAGCCAAAGACGGTAACCGTATGCAACTCAAAAATATTCCAATTGGATATTCTATTTATAACTTAGAAGTAACCCCTAACAAAGGTGGTCAAATGGTTAGGTCTGCCGGACAAAGTGCCAAACTAATCTCTTTAGATGGAGACAAGGCGCAAGTAGAACTTAATTCTGGCGAAGTTAGACTAGTAGCAAAAACAAACTACGCCACAATTGGTGTTGTTTCTAACGAAGAACAATCTCTAATTAAGGTCGGAAAAGCTGGAAACACTCGACACAAGGGACGTCGTCCGCAAGTACGAGGGAAAGCCATGAACCCTAATGACCATCCTCATGGGGGTGGAGAAGGAGGTTCTTCCATTGGAATGAAGCACCCTAAAACTCCTTGGGGAGCCCCAGCACTAGGAGTAAAAACTCGTAAGAATAAAACCACGGACAAACTTATTCTCCGTTCCAGACACCGAGCTAAGAAGAAATAGGCTGGAAATATTGTCTTATTAGCCGTTTAGGGCAAGATTTTCTTGACAACATCTTCTTTCTTCCTACAATCTCCGAGCTTTTTAATCAAGCTTATGACAAGATCTGCCAAAAAAGGCCCTTACGTTGACCCTCGCGTCATGAAAAAAGTTCAGGCTATGAATGAGTCTGGACAGAAGAAAGTTATCAAGACTTGGTCACGTGCTTGTACCATATCACCAGAATTTGTTGGACACACTTTTGGTGTTCATAACGGCAAGGAACATTCCCCGGTATTCTGTACGGAAGCTATGGTTGGACATAAGCTAGGGGAATTTTCTCCCACTCGCAAGTTCCGTGGACACGGTGGGAAACTTGCCAAAGGATAAAAATAATAAATCATGAAAGCTAATCTACGCAAAGTCCGCATCTCACCAAAAAAGACCAATATTGTGGCCGGATTAGTACGTGGTAAAGGGGTTACCGAAGCTTTAGATATACTAAATTTCATGCCTCGCAAAGCAGCACAAGCTATTTACAAGGCTATTTTTTCTGCCACTTCTAATGCAGAAAAAAATAATAAAGTTAAAAAAGAAGACCTTAAAGTAAAAGCTATTGTGGTTAATAAAGGGCAGGTTTGGAAAAGATACTTACCTTCTTCTCGTGGTCGAGCACTTCCCTTACGGAAGCCGACGGCTCATATTTCTGTAGAACTAGAAAAAAAATAATGGGAAAAAAAGTTTCACCGCATTCGCTTAGAATTGGAATTACCAGAACCTGGGATTCTAAGTGGTATGCTAAACGAGATTTTAAAGACAAGTTCTTGCAAGACATTGCCATCCGTGAATATTTAAGAAAAAAATTAGATAAAGCCGGAGTTTCTAAAATAGAAATTAATCGTAGCGCCGGAAAGATTTCTGTTCGTATTCACACTGCCAAACCAGGTCTTATCATTGGTCGTGGAGGAGAGGCTATTGGAGAATTAGCTAAAGAATTAGGAGCCAAGTTTAGTGATGTTTTTGATGTCGCTGTCCAAGAAATAAGAAAACCAGACGCCGATGCTCAATTAATAGCTGATTCTGTAGCAGAACAAATTACGCGTCGTTTTCCTTATCGAAGGGTGGTAAAAATGGCCGTAGACAGAGCCAAAGACGCTGGCGTAAAGGGAATAAAAATTGGTATTTCTGGTCGACTAAATGGCGTAGACATTGCCCGCCGAGAAGCACACAGCCATGGAACTGTTCCGCTTCATACTCTTCGCGCTAAAATAGATTACGCAACTTCTACTGCCCCTACTACTTACGGATCTATCGGAGTAAAGGTTTGGGTTTACCACGGATTAGTTTTCAAAAACGAATCACTAAACGAAGTTTAATATCTAATTTTGTTGATAAGTCTTTAAGCTGTCAGTTGGACCTGAAGCACATTTACGATAACCCAAGAAAGCAAGCACAGCACTAATCCTAAGATGGCCCATTTAATAGTATTTTTAGCAGCCTCTCTGTCTTCGGTTATACCACTCATTATTAGTTGAAATCCGGCATAGAGAATAAAAGCCACCGCAACAGAACCCGCAATTTTAGTTAGCAAATCTATTAGGTGAATAATTATCGCTGGAACATCCGACAACTGTACACACCCCCCCTGAATTTTAGTCCCCAGACTCATGGTTTTTAGTCTCCTGTCCTTTTCTTCAGTGGCTAATCTTTCCGGTGACTTATCTGACAAAGGTTCCCCAGCTTTTCCCCTTAGATTATAAAACTGATAAAGATATTCTTCTTCTGTTTTACTTCCAGGTGTCCATTTTTCGTTAGGAATTTGCCTAGGAATGGCTGTGTTACAGGTAAAATTATCTTCTGCGTCTGGAGCCGGAATAATCCCCTGATAACCAGAACCTGTTTGAGCGTTTCCAGAAGAAATAAAACTAAAAAGCGACAAACTCAAGGCTAAAACCAGTGCAATTCTCTTCATTTTTCTTTATTTTAAGCACCATCCTCCCCTTTGTCGAATAATTTATGCTTTCCAAAAATCCGAAGAAAGCAAAAATCATCAAAAAAACAGTCTTTTATCTCTAAAATAAGCTTGACAACTAATTTTCCATTCGTAAAATCCGGCGGCTTTTAAAAAGTAAAAATGCTTCAGCCGAAACGCACAAAGTTCCGTCGTTTGCACCGTCTACGCTCTCAGAGCAAGGGCGTGTCGACTCGCGGCAACCAAATTTCTTTCGGAGAAATTGCGATCAAGGCTGTTACCGGCGGAGAACTTACCGCCAGACAAATAGAGTCTGCTCGTCGAACTATTGCTAGGGCTGTAAAACGAGGCGGAAAAACTTGGATTAGAGTTTTTCCAGACAAGGTTCTAACTGCCAAAGGAGCGGAGGTCCCTATGGGATCTGGAAAAGGAGCCCCAGATAAGTGGGTCGTCCAGATTCGTCCAGGAAAAATTCTCTTCGAAATGGCTGGTGCCGAACTAGACCTAATGCGTAAAGCTATGAGTCTCGCCACCTACAAGCTGCCAATGAAGTGCAAAATCATTACTCCAGACATTTAATATAATGAAGATCCAAGAATTACGACAACTAACTCCTAAAAAGCTCTCCGAAGAGCTAACAAAAACTAAAAGAAGTTTAGCTACTGCTAAATTCCAAACTAAAACTGGAAAAAATCAGAATTTTGCCCAGATTAAGACACTGCGTCGTTTAATTGCCAGAATCCTGACTTTGCTCAGTCAATCAAAAAATAATCCCCAAACTACTTCAGAAAAATGATTACTAAAAAAGGCACAGTCGTAAAAGTATCCGGAGACAAGACTATCAAAGTCGAGGTCAACGAATATAAGGCACACCCTAAGTACAAAAAGAGATACCGAATTACTAATAATCTCTTGGTTCATGATGAAAAAGGAGTGGCTAAGGTAGGAGAAGAAGTAACTATCATGCCTTGTAAGCCAATGTCCGCTCGCAAGTCTTGGATTCTGCAAAATTCTAATTCCGCTAATCCGTCTGTGAAATGATCCAACATATGAGCCGACTTCAAGTAGCAGACAACACCGGAGCGAAGCTGGTCTCATGTATTAAAGTACTAGGTGGATCCAAAAGAAGATATGCACAAGTGGGAGATGTTATTACTGTCTCTGTCAAAGAAGCTGCCCCAAAGGGGGTAGTTAAGAAAAAATCGGTTCAAAGGGCCGTTATTGTTAGACAAAGTTCCCCGATTAAACGTATTGACGGTACCGTTCTACGCTTTGATGAAAACGCCGTAGTTATTGTTAATGCCGAAAATCTACCAAAAGGAACTCGGGTTTTTGGTCCTATTGCCAGAGAATTACGAACTAAGGGATTCCAGAAGATTATTTCTTTAGCCCCAGAGGTATTATGAAGATCAGAGTTAACGACCACGTCACTATTCTTACCGGTAAAGACCGAGGTAAAACTGGAACTATTACAAAAATTATTGGCGAAAGGGTGGTAGTAGAAGGGATAAATAAAGCCATTAAGCACGTCAAAAGAAGAAATGAACAACAGGGAGAACGAATTGAATTCTTTGCTCCGGTTAGTATTTCTAATGTAGCTGTTACAGACACTAAAACTGGTAAGGCTTCTAGAGTAGGTTATAAAATCGAAGGAAATCAAAAATTCAGAATTACTAAGAAATCTGGAGAACGTGTTGTTCCTAACATTGCTAAAAAAACAGCTAAAAAGACCATTAAAGAAACTACTAAATGAAAATAAAATCTAAGCTTTACGAAAGATACCAAAAGGAGATTAAGGCTTCTCTACAAAAGGAGCTAGGCATTAAAAATCCTATGCAGGTTCCTAAAGTACAAAAGGTTTCTATCAACATCGGGATGGGATCATATCTCCAGAAGTTAGGAAGCAAAGACTTCTCTTTTGTAGAAAAGAACTTAGAACTTATTTCTGGACAAAAACCAGTAGTACGTAATGCCAAGAAAGCTATTTCTAACTTTAAGCTAAGAGAAGGAAATCCTGTCGGAATTTCTGTAACTCTGCGTGGACAAGAAGCTTATAATTTCATTGACAAGCTAATTCATGTTGTGTATCCACGAGTCCGTGATTTTAGAGGGGTGCGTCGCAATGTCTTTGATAAGGATGGAAATTGTTCTTTGGGATTCACAGATCATACAGTCTTCCCAGAAGGAACCAATCCGGAAGATTCACGTAAAATCCATGGTATAGAAGTAACTATAGTTACTTCTACCAAAAATTCAGATCACTCCAGAGCTTTACTAGAATCCTTTGGTTTTCCCTTCAATAAACAAACAGCAGAAGTAGCTAATTCTTCTACTTCCAAAAAATAATTTATATTAAAATATAATGGCCAGAACTTCTATCGTCCACAAATCTAGAAAATTCATGGAGCGAGTATTGCGCGCTAAAAAGGACGGACGGAAAGTCCCTCTCTCTACTCGAGCTTACAATCGTTGCTCTCTTTGTGGTCGACCAGGTGGTTATATGAGAGATTTTGGTGTTTGCAGATGTTGTTTCCGCGAATATGCCGAGAAAGGTCAAATCCCAGGAGTACGTAAATCATCCTGGTAAACTAAAAATAATAAACATGGTAGATCCTATTGCTGACTTCCTAACTCAAATAAGAAACGCTCAAATGGCGGGTAGTTGTGATGTATCTATTCCCTACTCCAAATTAAAAGAAGAGATTGCTAAGGTTATGAAAAAGAATGATTTTCTTAACAACGTAACAGTAGACAAGTCTGGGAAGTTTCCCGTATTAAAACTAGAACTACCAAAGAAAACATTAAACCTCAAACGAGTTTCTAAATGTGGTCAGCGTATTTATACCACTGCCGATGCTCTCCAAAAGGTTTGTAGTGGATTCGGAATCGCTGTTGTTTCTACTTCCCAGGGACTTATGACTGGGTACGAAGCCAGAAAGAAACATATCGGGGGAGAATTATTATGTGAAATTAGCTAAATAAAATGTCTAGAATAGGAAAACTTCCGGTCCCGTTTCCAGAAAATATCGAGGTCCGTCTTGAGGGGGACTGTTTAGTTGTGAAGGGGCCAAAAGGAGAATTAAAAATGAATTTTGATTCTGCTTTTGTTTCTTTAGAGATTAAAGATCACAAAATCATTGTTACTCGTAAGGACGACAGTAAAGCCGCTAAAGGGCGTCACGGTCTTTACCGTAATTTAGCTCGTAATTTAGTTCTGGGGGTAACAAAAGGATTCTCTAAAACTCTAGAAATCAAGGGAGTTGGTTACAGAGCAGCTCTACAGGGAAGAACTCTAGAACTAAATCTTGGATTTTCTCATCCTATTAAATATAACCTCCCCGAAGGAGTAGATGTTGTTTTTGAAGAAAAATCTCAGACAAACTTCACTATTTCAGGTATCGATAAGCAACTTGTTGGACAAGTAGCTGCAGATATCCGAGATTTCAAAAAACCAGAACCATATAAAGGAAAAGGAATCAAGTATTCTGACGAATATGTGGCTCGCAAAGCTGGTAAATCTGTTTCTAAAAAATCCTAATGGAAAATATTAAAGTCGCAAAACGAACTGCAAGAGCCCGTCGAACACACGCGAAGGCACGGTGTAGTCAAAAACCAAGACTACTAGTTTTCCGTTCTAACCGCACAGTATACGCCCAAATTATGGACGACCAGAATGACAAAATTGTTTGCAGTAGTTCTGGACTCAAGATTAAAGCTACAGGCGTTAAAGCTGCTACTGAGGTTGGTAAGAAAATCGCCGAACTTGCTAAAACTAAAAAAATTACTGAAGTTGCCTTTGATCGTAGTGGTTATAAATACCACGGTCAGATTAAAGCTCTAGCCGATAGTGCTCGAGAAGGTGGACTTAAATTCTAAAAATTAAATTACTTTTTAAATGACTGACGAAAATTCAACTCCCGTGGAAGAAAAAGAAGTAGCTATCCCAGAAGCTACTGAAGAAAAAAATGAAGATTCTTCCCACAAGGAGTCATCTGACGACCAAAGAAGAGACCGTCGACCAAAGAGACGTGGTCGAAACGATCGTCAACCACGAGAACCAAAGGAATTTGAAGAAGCAATTCTACAAATCGCACGGGTAACTCGAGTGGTAAAAGGCGGACGAAGGTTAAGATTTCGAGTATCTGTTGTTATTGGTGACCAAAAAGGACGAGTAGGATTTGGAATTGGTAAAGCTACTGAAGTCATGGTTGGAATCCAGAAGGCAGTCGCTAAAGCTAAAAAAGATCTAGTTAATGTACCTATTTTCAACGGTACTATTCCACACGAAATCAATGAAACCTATAAATCTTCTCGCGTATTACTCTTTCCTGCTCCGGAAGGAAAAGGAGTGATTGCTGGAGGGGCTGTGCGTCGTATTTTAGAACTTGCCGGAGTAAAAGACGTTCTTTCTAAAGTTCATGGTTCTCGTAACAAGTTAAATGTTGCTCGGGCAACTATGAGCGCTTTAACTAAGTTGCAAAACAAACCTCCTTACGGGTTCAAATCCAAGGAAGAAAAAAAAGAAGAGAAGGTAGTTAAAAAAGAGGAATTAAAAAAAGAAGTAGCGAAAAAAGAAGCTATAAAGGAAGCACCTAAGGAAAAGGCTGCTCCTAAAAAATCTGTTCCTAAAAAATCAGCCAAAAAATGAAACTCCATGAACTGAAACCAAATATCAAGAAATCTCGCATCCGTCGTGGACAGGGGGATGGTTCTGGCCGAGGAACCTTTTCTGGCCGAGGCTGTAAGGGACAAAACTCTCGAGCAGGAGGCGGAGTAAGAAAAGGTTTTGAAGGTGGACAGACACCTTTGATCCAACGTATGCCTAAACAAAGAGGATTCAATAATCCTAATAAAATAGAAGCCCAAGTTATTAATTTAGAAGTTTTAGAAGAAAACTTCAAAGATAGCGACAAAGTTAATTTCGAAACTCTCTTAGCCAAGAAACTAATTAACAAGAACAACACTAAAGTAAAAATCTTGGGAGAAGGAGAATTAACTAAGAAATTAGAATTGACTGACCTTTTGGTCTCTAAGGCTGCACAGAAAGCGGTAGAAAAAGCCGGTGGCAAAGTAGCTTAGTTTGTAACTCACGTCTTGGAATTATAAAAATCTTTTGACAATTGTCTCAATATTTTTTAGGTTGCCTGAAAAATTCCTAAAGATGAAAAAATCCATTCCGCTTACTTTAACTTTCAACGATGTTCTGCTTGTTCCTCAATATTCTGAAATACTTCCCAAGGATGTTGATTTGAAAACCAAACTATCTCGGAATATAGATCTCAATATTCCATTGATATCTGCTGCCATGGACACGGTAACAGAAGAAAAAATGGCCATCACCATGGCTTTACATGGTGGAATTGGGGTGATTCACAAAAACTGTGATCCAGAAACTCAAGCCAACATGGTTCGTTATGTAAAACGTTTCGAAAACGGTTTTATTCGTGAACCACTAGTACTTTCCCCTAAACATAAGATATCTGATGTAATTAATATTCGAGAACAATACGGCTTTAAATCCGTTCCTATTACCGAAGACGGTACCATTAACGGTAAAGTGGTGGGACTTATTACCCGTAATGATTATCTCGCTAAACACGCTAATCAGCTGGTCAAAAGCAGAATGACTCCTGCAGACAAGTTGTTACTTGGTCATGAACCAATTACTTTATCCAAAGCGAATGATATTCTAGAAGAATCTAAACACTCTAAACTACTTATTCTCAATAAGAATGGGACTCTTTCTGCCCTTCTGACCAGAAGAGATATAGAGAAGAATGAACAGTTCCCTAATGCTACGAAAGATAAAGACAAACGTCTCCAAGTAGCAGCAGCTGTAGGACCTGCTAAAAACCGTGATGAACGCATTAAATTACTAATTGAGGCAGAAGTGGACGTCTTACTAGTAGATACTGCCCACGGACATTCTAAGGGTGTTATCGACTGTGTGAAATATATCAAGAAAACTTATCCAAAAATTGATGTCATTGCCGGAAATATTGCCACCCCCCAAGCTGCAGAAGACCTAATCAAGGCTGGAGTAGACGGTATAAAAGTTGGTATTGGACCAGGTTCTATTTGTACCACTAGAATCATTGCCGGTGTGGGAGTTCCACAACTATCTGCCATAATGGATGTAGCCGAAGTCTGCCAAAAGAAAAACATTCCCGTAATTGCCGATGGTGGTATTCGTTATTCTGGTGATGTTGCCAAAGCTTTAGCTGGTGGAGCCAGTACCATTATGATTGGTAGCATCCTAGCTGGAACCACAGAAGCTCCCGGAGAAATGATCTATGCCGAAGGTAAAACTTATAAGTATTACCGTGGTATGGGATCTCTGGCAGCCATGACTAAAGGCGGTAAAGAAAGATATGCCCAAGCTAATGTCGCAGATGATAAATTAGTACCAGAAGGTATTGAGGGAAAGATTCTCTACAAGGGAGAAGCCGCTACAGAAATCTTTCAGTTATGTGGCGGAGTAAGAAGTTCCATGGGTTATAACGGTGCTAAAAATATTTCTGAATTACAAAAAAAGGCTCAATTTGTCCGAATAACTGGTTCCGGACTCAGAGAATCTCATCCGCATGATGTTTCTATTCTGAAAGAAGCGCCAAATTATAGGAGTTAGTTCACTCCTTTACTGGGAATAAATCCGGCATTAATTGCCTCTTCTTTCGTAAGAAAAAACCTCCGATAACGTACTTCTACACCACGGGCAAAGTAAGTGTCGGATGGATAAAACTTTTTAGTTTTCTCATTCCCCGTAAAAGGAAATTCTGTGTATTTACGATCATTTTCTGTAGATATTTGGGAAAGTGGTATTTGAAAAAATCCGTCATTTTCTACCATGTCATCTGCCCAGATAATTCTAGCCGGTCCAGATATTTCTAATTCTAACATGTCTCCTTTAATTTCTTTTAGCTGGATTAAAGAAACTTCTGGTCTAATTTCTTTTTCTACTATCTCTACAACTTCTGGACTAAGTTTTAATTGACCAATGAGGAATCCTAAAATAATTGCTCCTATTATCCCTACAGAAATTCCTAATTTATCTTTCATTATATTATAATATAATATTAAAATCCTAACTGTTCCAGAATTTGTTCCCCAGAAAGAGCAGGATGAACTCCCCCCCACAAAATCAACTGATTGGTGCCTTTAGAGTTCTCGGCAAAGATACTGCCCGGAACAGCAAAGACTTCTTTCCCTTGGTCTATGGCTGTTTGGGCGGTAATTAAACTACCAGATTTTTCTTTGGCTTCGATGACAATCGTAGCCTGAGACAATCCAGAGATAATTCTATTCCGCAGAGGGAAATTTTCTGGACGAATTGGAGTCCCTGGTAGGTATTCAGATAATATTGCTCCTTGTCCGTAGCGGAGAAAGTTTTCCGCTAACTCCTTATTTCTTACCGGATAAATATCATCTATTCCGCTCCCAAGTACCGCAATGGTTCTGGCCCCATGTTCCAAGGCCATGCGGTGCGCTAAGGTGTCTGCCCCAATAGCCAAACCAGATACAATAGTAATTCCTTTTTGGGCAATTTTGGCCACAATGTTTTGGATAGCCATTTCTCCATATGAAGAAATATCTCTGGAACCTACTACAGAAATACAAGGACAATCTTCTTCTTGGAGATGTCCACGCAAGAATAATATCACTGGCGGGAAAGGGATGTTCTTAAGATTTTCTGGATAATTATCCTGTCCGTAAATAAGAACCTGTGCCCCACATTTATCTACTCTTTCTTTCTCCTTGTAAGGAATAATGTTTTCTCTACTGGTTAGGAATTTTTCTATTCCTTTAGGATCTAACCCTGCTTGTTGTAACTCTGTTATTTGGGCTTTAAACACCTTTTCCCAATCATCCTTAAAGTACAGTTGGAGCTTCTGAAATCTGGTCGGAGTAAGATTAAGAGCCCGATGAGTAGCAAGTAAAAATTTCAAATCCATTATTAGGATTTTAGAGGGAATTTTTCTTTTAGAAATCTAGCAAACTTAATATTATTTTCACAAAACTACTAAGTCTTTAGTCAATTTAGAAAGAATTTCTGGTTTATCTTTTCTAATCACTAGCAAATCTTCTATCCTAATCCCAAATTTCCCAGGAAAATAGATTCCTGGCTCGCAAGTCACCACCTCATTTTCCTGCAGTATTGATTCTGACTCCTTGGAGATTCTTGGCAGTTCGTGTATTTCTAGACCTACTCCATGTCCCAGAGAGTGAGTAAAAAACTCCTTGTCTGGACCCAATTCTCTTCTAACAAATTCGTCTATTTCTACTGCTTTTTTCCCAGGAACAAATTTCCCCAAGGCTTTTTCTTGAATCTGTAAAAGATTTTGATGTGCTTTCTGATATTCTTCGTTCACTCCTCGGAAAGCGAAATTACGAGTTACGTCACTACAATACCCTTGGCACTTAACTCCACAGTCGATGAGAATATTGTCTCCTACCTTTAATTTTGTTCCGTTGGGTTCGTGATGGGGAATAGCCGAATTAGAATTAAAAGCCACAATAGAAGGGAATGCTAATTCGAATTCTCCCTTATGACGCAAAGCTCCTTCCAATCTAAAGGCTAATTCTTTCTCTGTAATCCCATCTTTGGCATTGGCCTTCAAAAAAGGTTGTAGGAGATTATTAACATGTCTTTGGGCAATGGTAATGAGCTTAATCTCTTCCCCATTCTTTTGTCGACGTAAATGCTCTAGTCCATTCTTTTGGGGATTAAATTTAGCTTGGGGGAATAGTTTCCTTACTCTCTCTAGTTGGGCCAAAGAAACAGAATCTTCTACCGCCAAACTTCCGATTATCTTTTCCCCAAAATTAGTGCGGAATTCATCATCTAGTAAAACGAATTCCATTTCATTTTCTTTGGCTAATTCTTTAACTCTTTCGCCATACCTAGCATCCGAAATTAGAAACTTCTCTCCAGATCTTAACTGCAGATATAATCCTAAACTGCCAGAAAATCCGGTCAACCAAAAGACATTCTCTTTCTTGGTTACTAAAAATCCTTCCACATCAGAAGCGTTACTAAGCCAATGTTGTAAACGAGCACAGGCAAAGTTCATCAAAAAAAGAGAAAGTTTAGCGAGCTATTTTGAGTTTATTTTTTGTCTAAAGCTTGTCGTAATCATGCATCACCAGTTGGGCATTAATTCGACGAATAAGATCTAGCACTACTCCCACCACAATGATCATTCCCGCTCCAGAAATAAAGAGGGAGATGGCGTTGGCTCCACCAGAAATCCAACGTTCGAAAAATAGTGGCAATACCGCTACTGCTGCCAAAAATGTTCCGCCCCAGAAACACAAATTACTACTAGTTTCTGCCAAGAACTTCTCGGTTTCTTTTCCTGGCCTATAGCCGGGAATAAATCCGCCTCGCTTTTGGATATTTTCTGCTACCTTTTTAGGTTCAAAAACAATGGATACGTAGAAGTACGTAAACCCAAAAATAAGCGCCGCATAAAAAACGTTATACCAAAAAGTAGGGGAACCTGGATTGAGGTATTTCATGGAAAACTCCGCCATTTTTTGTAGTGTCGGAGAAGCGGATTGAGAGAAAAACTGGGCCAAGATAGAAGGAAGACTCACCAAAGATACCGCAAAAATGATTGGGATCATCCCTGCCTGATTAATCTTTAATGGTAAGAAAGACTTGTGTTGTCCGCCAGTTCTACGCGTAGCATAGATTATTGGCACCCTTCTGTCTGCTTCTGATACAAAAACAATGAAGATTGTTATTGCTAAAGTTCCTGCAATCAAAGCTAAAATTATTGGCAAAGCTGCGGCTTGGAAAGAAGCAGCAATTTGGGTCGGAACAGTGGCCACAATTCCGGCGAAAATTAACAAAGAAATTCCATTCCCAATCCCTTTTTCTGTTATTAACTCACCGAGCCACATCATAAAAATTGTTCCGGCAGTTGCGATAAGCATCATCGGGACCATAACACCAGGGTCGGTAACATCAACAATAGATCCTCCGGGAGAGAATCTGTTGAGCAAGGCCATCATTCCGTAACTTTGCACGAAAGCCAGGGGAACAGTTAATAGTCTCGTGTACTGATTAATTTTCTTTTGCCCCATTTCTCCCTCCTTCTTGAGGTTTTCTAAACTAGGCACCACTACCCCCAAAAGTTGCATAATAATGGAAGCATTAATGTAGGGCGTTAGTCCCATTAGAACAATGGAAAACCTCTGCATCGCTCCTCCTGTTAAAAGAGAAAGGACTGCTAACGCTGATCCTTCTCCTCTATTTTGTGATTCTAAAATAAATTTAATCTTATCTAAATCTGCTCCAGGAATTGTGATGTGAGCTGCAAGTCTGGCAATAACTAAAATCACAATGGTAAACAAAATTTTATTTCTTAAATTTTTGGTATTCCAGATCTGTTTGAGGGTTGTAAAAAGTTTTTCCATATTTAACAAAAAACGCTTGCTGAATGTACAAATTTTTCAAAAATTGGCAAGTTAAAACAAGGGCTCTTTAATAAACCTTTATAATTTTGTTATATTATAATGTCCTAACACTATCCCCGCACTAGTTCCGACTCTCTAGGAATAGGAACTAAAAGAGATTTCCCTGGATAGTTAATATTCAATTTCTCTGCTAAAAATTCAGTCCAAAAATCTTTAGCTATGAAATTTAGGGAATCAAATTCTTCACCATAAATATATTGCACATCGAATTCCGCTAAGATTTCTGATTGAATTTCTATTTCTCTAATTAATTCTTCTGATATTCTAGAATAGGAAACCGGTCTTAATAGTGGAATTTCTCTTTTTTCTTGGTCCTTACGTAAGAATGCTTCCAAAAGACTCCCTGAAATAGCTCCTTTGAAGTGCTCTTCTAGAAGAAAATCATTGTAGAAATAACTTCCTCCTGGTAAGAGCTCTAAAGACAAGGGTACTCTAGAATTAACAAGAGCTCTTTCATTGTCTAAAAGTTTCCCATATTTTTTATTTAAAATCTCTTCGATATTCATTACTACACTGGAATCATTCTTAATTTCAAAAGACTTTCTTCCGGCCAAAAAAACCACGTGACTCTGGGGTAACCATTTTTTATTAGAACCAATGTAAGTTCCCCAATCAGAAAACTTATACATAAATCCTAGAACTCCAATGGGATGTTTTTCTTTATCCAGTAAAGAATAAATCTTCCTAAAATGTTTCGTACGATTATCTTTATCCTTTAAATACAAGCTCGGACGAATAAATTGATCTTCTTCTAATCGCCAAACTAAATCTAAAAACTCCTGATTGTCTGGAGCCAATTGCAACGTCCAAGCATCCCCAAACATCATTTTGCCAAATCTTGCTAAAAACAAACGATTAACAAGTTTTGCGCATTCGCTTTGTCCCTCTTGCACAGAACGCAGAGCTTTTTGAAAAAATACTGGATATTTCTCATGAGAAATATCCACTTGGATTGGAATACGGGAGCGTGATTCTTGTGCTGCCTGCACTGGCTGACTGAAAAATATTTGGATAGCGAAGAGTAATTCAAGCATTGTGATATTTTATCATGTTTTTCATAAAAAAGCAATACTTATCTTTTTTGTTAAAAAATGTCAGGAAAAGTTTGACACTGGGAAAATCTTTGCTACATTCTCACTCGCTCCTTAGATTAACAGGGGAATCGGTAGCTCCAAAAGAGTCGCCCAACAAAGTTCTTTTTCATTTCGGACGCATGTCGAGTGTCCCCCAAGACATTCGACTTTTAAAAATCAATTTATTCCTTTAAAACCAGTCTTCGGACTCGGTTTTAAATCTTCTTAGCTTCATTGCTAAGAACTAAAAGCTAAAAACTTTCTTTTTAGAGAGTTTGATCCTAGCTCAGGATGAACGTTGGCGGTGCGTCTAATACATGCAAGTCGAGCGTGAAGTTTGGATTTATTCAAACGGAAAGCGGCGGACGAGCGAGTAATACATAAGAACTTACCCTTCACTCAGGGATAACTTCGCGAAAGTGAAGCTAATACTGGATGCCCTCGCAAGAGGAAAGATTTATCGGTGGAGGAGAGGCTTATGGCCTATCAGTTTGTTGGCGGGGTAATTGCCCACCAAGGCTATGACGGGTACCTGGTGTGAGAGCACGACCAGGCGCGATGGGACTGAGACACGGCCCATACTCCTACGGGAGGCAGCAGTAGAGAATCTTCCGCAATGGACGAAAGTCTGACGGAGCGACACCGCGTGAAGGATGAAGGCCTTAGGGTTGTAAACTTCTTTTATGGGGGAAGAAAATCTGACGGTACCCCATGAATAAGGTCCGGCTAATTACGTGCCAGCAGCCGCGGTAATACGTAAGGGCCAAACGTTATCCGGAATTATTGGGCGTAAAGCGTCCGCAGGTGGTGCAGAAAGTTTGTCATTAAATACCAGTGCTTAACATTGGTGCCGTGGCGAAAACTTCTGTACTTGAGGATGGGAGAGGTATATGGAATTGTGCAAGTAGGGGTAAAATCCGTAGATATGCACAGGAACACCAAAAGCGAAGGCAGTATACTGGACCATTCCTGACACTCAGGGACGAAAGCGTGGGTAGCAAAAGGGATTAGATACCCCTGTAGTCCACGCCGTAAACGATGCATGCTCGGTGTAGAGAACCTAGACCTGTTCTCTGTGCCCAAGTTAACACGTTAAGCATGCCGCCTGTGTAGTACGAGCGCAAGCTTAAAACACAAAGGAATAGACGGGGACCCACACAAGCGGTGGATCGCGGGGTTTAATTCGTTAATCAGCGAGTAACCTTACCCAGGTTTGACATCTCTATCGTACCCTCTAGAAATAGAGGGGTCAGTTCGGCTGGATAGAAGACAGGCGCTGCATGGTTGCCGTCAGCTCGTGCCTTGAGGTGTTCGGTTAAGTCCGTAAACGAGCGCAACCCTCATCATATGTTGTATTTTCATATGAGACTGCCCAGCCCTTTTTTCTTGAATTATTTTAAATATTTTCGAGGAAAGAGGGCTGGGAGGAAGGTGAGGATGACGTCAAATCAGCATGGCCCTTATACCTGGGGCTACACCCACGATACAATGGCGAGATACAAACCGAAGCGAAGCAGTAATGCCTAGCCAATCGGATAAAACTCGTCTCAGTTCGGATTGAGGTCTGCAACTCGACCTCATGAAGCCGGAATCGCTAGTAACCGTATATCAGTCATGGTACGGTGAATGTGTTCCTGGGTCTTGTACTCACCGCCCGTCAAGGCATGGGAGCTGGGGGAG
>JAIPIW010000021.1 GCA_021734525.1 Candidatus Altimarinota bacterium
ACTCCAAATCCATCGAAAAATACTTCACAATTTCTCGGATTTTCTTCTCAGAAATTTTGGAACGGTTTGCATACTTGTTTTTCTTCATCATGACCACAGATTAGCGTTTTTTATTTCGCTATTCTAGGCATGACCCTTATTATTTTATTCCGAATAATATTTTTCAATTTCTCTAATTCAGAAATAAAACTATCTGCTAATTCTAAAAATGGTTGTAGAAGATAAGCCCCTTGTTGGGTAAAAATCTTTTGTGTTCTTCTGGTCGTAATTCTATCTCCAACTTCAGATGGGTCTTTAAGCCAGGCGGCTAAGAAAAAAATATTCTCTATTGGTTCCCCTTTTTCTATTAAAGCATGCAAAAAAGAAATTGCACTAGCCGAATGCAAAATCGCAGTAAGATTCTGAGAAATAAGAGGTTCAAACGAAACACTCCATTCTTTTGGCGTATTCTCTAGAGGTAGTTGCGCATCTGACAGTTTCTCATTCCAAACAGATAGACCTTTTCCTTCTAAAATATTTTTTAAAGCAAAAGACCACTGTTGCTGATCTCCAATCCCTTGCCCAATAAGAACGTCTGGTAATTCTTTGTCCATAAATATTCAAATACTTAAAACTAAACATTTATCAAGTCTCGCTGAATACAAATTATATTACAATATGCTATACGTCCAGTCTGGCAAAGATTTCTTTTTCCACAAACTTCTTGGATCTTCCAAAGGTTAAACGAGAAATTTGTTTTAATGCGGTCCCTATTTCCTCGTCTCCTTTTTCTAAATAGGGATTAAGAGGCGTTATGGAAAATGGCCTAGAAGGCTGAGTACCTTCCGACAACTTCATTGCTGCTTTATATTTGTCGATATTTATTAGGTCTTGGTCAGAGAAAGCTGGTCCCATTTCTTTGCCCATGTACTCTGAATCTTGGGCACCAATCTTGTAAGACATCATCGTCCCCACGTTACCAAAAATGGCATCTTTTAGATTAACTCCCCCCTTCTTATTGGACTGATCAATCTGACCAATATACTGATGCGCAATGTTGAGAGACAGACGATACTTTCTGGCTTCAGATAAGATAGATTCTATGGAATCGGTCACATAGTTTTGGAACTCATCAATATACAAGAAAAAGTCTTCTGGTTTTTTCCCCTGAGTTAGTTCTTTTTGTCTTCTTAAGGTTGCTGTTTGAATTTTAGAAACAATAATCAATCCCAAGAGCTTAGAATTAATTTCTCCGGTAGCTCCTTTGGAAAGATTCATGAAGAGAATTTTCTTCTCGTTCATGACTTTGGAAAAATCAAAAGCAGATTTGGTTTGTCCAATGATGTTTCGCATCATGGAGTTAGTAATGAAAGCTCCAAACTTAGCGGCAAAATAAGGAATCATTTCTCCCTTTTCTCTGGCCCCAGTCTTAGCCATCTGATTAGTCCAGAAGGATTTTACGATAGGGTTCGTAACATTCTTCACTTTTGCTCTCTGAAAAGCATCGTCTGTAAAAAGACGAACAATGTCTGTTAGGGCTCCGCCGTTAGGATCAGACATTAAGGTTAAACAACCATTCCTAAAATAATCTTGTATTCTTGGTCCAAATATTTCTTCATCAAAAAGTTTAATCATGATGTTCATGGCATCTAAAGCCACCATGTCTCGTTCTTCTTCCCCATCTGCTTCTAGTAAATTCAAGCCCATCGGACGCTCGGTATCAGAAGGATCAAAGATTATTACATCATCTACTCTGTTTTTGGGCACAAATGGCAATAATTGTTCTACTAAACTTCCGTGCGGATCTATAACACAAAATCCGTTACCATTACGCAAATCTTGTCTAGCCATCGATTGAAAAATGGAAGATTTACCAGTTCCGGTTTGTCCAATAACATAGAAGTGACGAAACCGATCTTCATTTTTCATGTAGATCGGCTGGGCCTGTCCCCGATAAACATTGTGTCCCAATAAAAGTCCTTCTTTGGGGATATTGGCTGGTGCTCTAACGATCTTGTAATTCTGCCATTTTACTCCTGGTGTCTGATTAAATTTAACATGTGGGAAGTGATAAAGAGAAGCTACCTCTTCTGGTGTCAGCATTATTTTTCTCTGCACATGCCAAGCCCTTCTAAACGAACGAAAAAGAAAGTTGTTAATCAAGGATCGGCGAGAATGCCACTTCCGAATTATAAATTCATTAATACTTGGCGCCCCATACTGAGAAAAAGAATTAAGGACGGAGGTCATGTTTACTTCGGCAACTCTCTTATCTGGAGAAGAGGCAACACAGCGGATAATAGTTTCAAAGCCTACTTTCTCCGTCTTTTCTTCCATAGCCTTAGTCATCTCCTGGGAATTATCATTGTCTGAGGTTTCATTGCTTTTCTCTTCTTCTGTTCCTCTGACCATCATAGAAAAAAGGCTTCCTATCCAAGAAAGGGGATTCCACCAAGAAATTCCTTTTTTGCCTGAACTTAGTTCTTTAGCCTTTCTTCGTGCTTTTTTCTGCCAGTTATTTTTTACCGGACGAATCATAATCTGAATAGCCGCAGAATTACCATGTTCATCTGAAGCGTTCGAGAGGGCGTTCAGGATGTTATTTATGGGGTCAGCAGATTCAAAACGCAGATAACTCTTAAACGGATACCAGAATTTCTTAGCAGCAGTTAAGTATCCTGTCGCCTGATAGGTTTTGTCGTGAAAAATCTTCGGAGATTCTGTTTCCTCTACCACTGCCTCTGGGTAAAAACTGGTTATTTGTTTTTCCACAATGGGTTTTAATTCCCTCGGACACCCCATAAAAAACTTAATTTCTCCGTCAGTAGCAATGTACTCTAAAGACAAAAAATCTTGGTTCATAAACAAGTTCTTCACGTCCCGGGAATAAATACCATGAAGGGTTTCGAAAAAATGTTCCCCAATCCCAATAACCTTCCTAATCTCTGAAGTTTGGTCCCGATCTCTCTCTACATCCTCCTTAGATTCTTTTTTGGGAATCATTATTTGCAAAAATACAAAGTCTAAAGACCTGCGAAAATCACTACTTCGGCGACAAAGATAGATAATCCAACCCGTAGCCACTAAAGCTATCACAATTCCTCCAATCCAAAACAAAAAATCTATCATTTCGTCTCAAATTATCGTGATTTTGAGGCGATTGGCAATTTAATGTTAAAGGACTTAATTTATTTCCTTTCGAATAGAATCTCTGGTTCTCCAACCTTCTCTGCATTGCCCAGCATTTTTCTCATACGGGGCGCTGTTTCCGGAAGGATAACTTCGGCCATTTCTGCAAGAATCTCTAGTTTTTGCAATAGTGTTGCAAAAACTTTTTTAGATGCTTCTAGATCCTCTTTCACCAGCTTCCATACCTCTGTTTCATTAAGTAGCTGATTGGCAGAACCGACGTATTCAAAAAAGATATTAATCGCTCGTTGCAATTCTTGCTTCTCAAGCGCCTGATTAAACTTAGTTAAAACGTCTTCTTCTCGTTCTCCTTCTTCCGGTTTTTTACCGTCCAAAAACTTATGAATAAGCACAACTACCCTGTTAAATAAATTTCCCACTCCTCCAGCAAGCTTCGAATTATAAAACCCATCAAAGTGAGATAAGGAAAAATCTCCATCATGGCCAAACTCAAAAGAGCCAATTAGGCCAACCCTAAGGGCATCATTACCATATTTTTCAGCAAGTTCTACCGGAGACACTACGTTTCCCAGGCTTTTGGACATCTTTTGTCCATCAATAGTAAAAAAACCATGTGCAAATACTTGCTTGTAAGGCTTTATTCCTGCCGCCAGTAGCATCGCTGGCCAAATAACACAGTGGAATCTGGTAATGTCCTTTCCAATAATGTGAACAGCTTCTCCCCAGAATTCGCTTTTTTCTCCATCTGGAAGACCCGAAAGATAATTAATGAGGGCATCAAACCAAACATAAACCTTGTGGTTTTCGTCAATAGGAAGAGATATCCCAAATTCTGATGTTTCTCTGGAAATAGAAATATCTTCTAGTCCAGATTTTATGAAATTAAGAATTTCATTTCGTCTGGATTCTGGTTCCAAGAAACTAGGATTTTTTTCATAAAGTTCTAGAAGCGGTTTCTCGTACTTGGAAAGCCGGAAAAAATAATTCTCTTCTTCTAGGTCTACTGGAGGCTTCTTATGGTCTGGACAATTCCCCTCCTCATCTAGTTCTGATTCTTTGAGAAAAGTTTCACAACCATGACAGTATTTACCGGTATATTTTCCCTTATAAATATCTCCTCCTTCGTGAATTTTGGTAAAAAGTTCGTGAACTTTTTTTAGGTGTCTTTCTTCTGTAGTACGGATAAAATCATCGAACTCAATGCCTATCTTTTCAAAAGTAGTACGCCAAATTTTAGCCATTCCCTCTAAATATTCTGGGATGGGTTTTCCCGCAAGTTTGGCTGCATCCACAGTCTTTTGCGAATTTTCATCTGTTCCGGTTAGAAAGAAAACGTTTTCTTTTCCTAATTTTTTGCGCCAGTAGCGCACTAAAGTATCTGTAGCTAAGGTACAATAAGCGTGCCCAATATGAGGGATGTCATTTACGTAATAAATGGGGGTGGTGAAATATTTTTTCATCATGTGATTTGTAGTTAAAAAATAATAATTTGTCGAGCACGAAAGAATTTGTTACGTTCCCTCGTGCCCATTTTTTTTGGTGGAGCGGCTCGGTGTCATTAGACATCGAGCCGCTTGTGCTGGTCGCCCATTCGAGGAGTTTTTCATGCCAAAGATTTCTCCATGTACATAAAATTTCAGTTTTTTTAGAAAGATTAAAGCTCTTTCCCTTAACTGACCTGCATGAAGACACTTCCCGTATTGATTAAATGGTCATCAGCGATCTTCACATAAATTTCTCCCCATTCGCCTAGAATAAATTCTGGCATCTCTGCATGAGGAGTTTTGGTTTTTTCTGGTTTTATGGCCAGAACTTCTGAATCATTTTTCATTTTTCACTCCGTGTGTAAGTACTTGGGGAAACGTTTGCTCTGTAGGCAAACACTCTGCCACCACTTCCCAGTTCCAAAATGGGACTCCCCACGTCGTTCTTGCTTTTGTAGTTTTTCTTAAACTAATCTGCACCTGAAATCCTGTAGAAAAAGTATGAATAACCCTTGTGCCTTCTTGCAAGGCAAAAAACTCATCCATTTGTGGCTCGTTCTGGGACAATCCTCCTCCGCATTTAAATGCCAGAATTGGACGATTCTCTAAAATGTAGCGCGTTGCTTTTGGGAAAATTTGGAATCCCAATCTGGTTAAATTGGTGGTATCTCTGATGTCTGTTTCTTTAAACGGATCGTCGGCGATCAAGATTTCCGCACACAGGACTTTGGCATAAAGCTCCGGAAGATTGGGAAGATAAAATCCCATTATGTCTTCTCTTCTGACAACCAAAGCAAAATGCCGTCCAAAAGTAATTCTCGGAGAAAACGGAACAAGCTTCCCGAAGGTGGTATAACCATCTATCCCCGAAATTTCGATAGATAAAATCTGACTCATAATATCCTCTGAGGTTTTTTGTTGAGGCGACCACTGGAGCGGCGTCGCCTCAATTGAAATATATCAATGATTTGGTAGACAGCTCCAGAAGAACCTCAACAAACGAATATGTAAAAGAGCATACATAAAAAACCTCGGTCTCAAGTGACCAAGGCAATGTATTTTTTTAGACAATATACAACACTCTGATCACCGAGAAACCTCGATCATCATCATGTGACGTACGTTGCCAATCAATAAATCATTCATCTGCGTCCTCTTTTTTAGCGAGATATAATTTTTTGTCAATTTATTCTCTGTGTTTTTTATATTATAATATAATGCTGTGCAATTTAATCTTTGCACTTTTGCAAAAAACCTTAAACTGTCCCTGTAATGAAATATGCTTTCCTGAATAGAAATTTCAAAAAACTTAGTTTTGAAGAACGTCTCGTCTTTGGGGCGCACCTAGCCACAGTCATTTTTTGTTTTTTTCCTTGGATTTCTGTAGAGCCTCTTTATGAAGATCCTTATTGGAACTCCGCCATGTCTGGAAGCGGGGCTCTTATTGGCGCTTTTATTTTTCTATTATCTTTAGGGGTGGTGTTAGTTTTTATGGACAAAATTTTGGAAGCCAAAAGAATAAATATTTCTTTTAATGAAAATCATTTGTTTTTTGCAGCTGGCATAGAACAACTTATCTTTCTGGTTTTAGCTTGGTCGGTTTTAATCGCTAGCGCCAGAGAATTTGAAAATGCCGAACTTCGTTTTGGGATTTTCCTTTGTTTCTTGGTTCAAATAGTAGGGCTAGTCGCCGCTTATTTACAAAATCAAAATCTACACAAGAAAAAGACTCGTGATTTTTTCCAACATCCAGATAAAAATACTCCAAGCCCTATTAATAAAAAAGAAGAAAACATGGGGGGGCTTTTTGAAAATGCCCTTGATAAAGATAATAAAAAATGACTACAACTAAACAAACCAAAGATTCCTTTCTCGATGAAACACAACAAGAAGGACGTGCTTCTGGAAAGGTAGAAATTAGTGATTTAGACCAGGCTATTGCTAACGTAAATGTTATTTTAGATGACGAAGTAGTGGAGAAGTTTAGAAAAACTAAAGAAGAAGAACTCCCTACTGCCAAAATGGCTGTTTATTGTCATGATTGTAACAAGATCGTTCCAGCCGGCATTGGAAAAACTTTACGTGGCAACGCTAGAACAATTTGCGGAATATGTAAGTCTAAAAAAATATCTATGGGAATAGATACTGCCCTCAAGAAATTTTATCGTTTGGACGATAACGGCAAGAGAGAAGAAAATAGTAAGAAGAAAGAAAAATAGCATCATGGTCAACTCCTTTTTTTAGCTTAAACAAAGCTTTTTTGTTTTTTTGTCTCTAAAATCTTTGACGAAATATATACGAAGTGTATACTTCTGTATGTAAAATGACAGAAGTAAAATTTTCCGACCGCGAAATGGCCATCCTCCGACACATTCGGAATGAATTAATGCATTCTGGAAAAATGCCATCTGTTCGTACACTTATGGATATGATGGAATATCGTTCTCCACGCTCTGTTTCCGTCCTTCTTCAACAATTAGTACGAAAGGGAGTTCTTGTTCATAGAGAAGGAAGATACATTCTTAATGAAAATGTAACAGAGTCTTCTCCCAATGAAGATACTGTGGATGTTCCTTTGTTAGGCACTGCTTCTTGTGGAGTTCCAATCTTTGCTGAGGAAAATATTGAGGCTTATTACAAAATAAGTACACGGATCGCTCCTCCACTCAGAAAACATTTTTTACTTCGTGCGCAAGGAGACTCTATGGACAAGAAGGGTATTTACGACCGTAATCTAGTCTTGGTGCGACAACAAGAAGATGCAAATAATGGCGAAACCGTAGTTGCACTAATAGACAATGAGGCCACTATCAAAGAATTCCAAAGAAAAGATGACACTGTTATTCTTTATCCTCATTCTTCCAACCCTATTCATAAACCAATCATTTTAACTGACGACTTTCAGATTCAAGGAGTGGTCGTGAAATCTATTCCTAGCTAATTAATTCTTAATTTTTTTATAACATGGCACAAGATGCTAAACAATCGGCTCTGCAAGCAGCGCTTGCACAAATAGAAAAGAACTTCGGTAAAGGTTCTATCATGAAGCTTGGCGAACACACACACGCCAAAATAGAAACCATTTCTTCTGGTTCTATTTCAATCGACCTTGCTTTGGGAGGAGGAATACCTAAGGGGCGAATCATCGAAATTTATGGTCCAGAAAGTTCTGGAAAAACTACTCTCTGTCTACACGCCGTAGCAGAATTTCAAAAGGCTGGCGGAACAGTTGCCTTTGTAGATGCAGAACACGCCTTAGACCCAGTCTATGCCAAAAAAGTAGGTGTGGATACCGACGAACTTCTTCTTTCTCAACCAGATTCTGGTGAACAAGCTCTAGAAATTGTAGAAGCTTTGGTTCGCTCTGGAGGGATAGATTTAATTGTCGTAGATTCTGTGGCTGCCCTTACTCCTCGAGCAGAAATCGAAGGAGCCATGGGAGATGCTCAAATGGGCTTGCAAGCCAGACTTATGAGCCAGGCCTTACGAAAACTCACGGCTGTAACCTCTAAAATGGGCACTACCATTATATTTGTAAATCAGATCCGAATGAAGATTGGAGTAATGTTTGGTAACCCTGAAACCACTACCGGTGGTAACGCCCTCAAGTTTTACTCTTCCGTCCGAATTGAAGTTCGTAAAGGAAAAAAGGTTGAAGAGGGTACCGGAGATGACAAAGAAGCGAATGGTAACGGAGCTAAGATAAAGATCGTTAAAAACAAAGTAGCTCCTCCTTTCAAAACGGCAGACGTGGATATTATGTTCAATGAAGGAATTTCTAGGATGGGCGACCTGCTTACTACGGCTGAAAAAATGGGAATTGTAGAAAAGGCGGGAGCTTTCTATTCCTACTCTCAAACTGACCCAAAACTAGGTAAGGCTGCTCCAATAAAGTTGGGACAAGGAAAGTTGGCAGCAATTGCTTTCTTAAAGGAAAACCAAAAGATGGCCAAGGAGATTGAAAAAGCAGTAAGGACAAAGGCTGGTTTATAAAAATTTTGCTTCCTTTTATAAATTTGTTATTGTGATCGACCCTAACTTCTAATCCTAAAAACATGTCTTTCAAACTACCAGATCTCGGCTATGCTTACGATGCTCTAGAGCCACATATAGACGCTCTTACAATGGAAACCCACCACTCCAAGCATCACCAGGCTTACGTAAATAATGCCAACACTGCTCTGGAAAATTATCCCGATTGGAATAACAAAACTCCTTGTGAAATTCTTTCCAATCTAAACGGTGTGCCGGAAGAAATAAGAACTCCAGCAAGAAATAATGTGGGAGGGGTCTGTAATCACAATTTCTTTTGGAAAGTAATCGCACCAGGAGGAAATAACAAACCCATTGGGGAATTGAAAACGGCTATTGATAAAACATTTGGTAGCCTAGATAGTTTTAAGGCTGAATTTAAAAAGGCGGCGTTGGGACAATTTGGTAGTGGTTGGGCCTGGTTGGTAGTTAAAGATGGAGCCCTTTCCATCATTACCACTCTTAATCAAGATTCTCCTTTAACTCTTGGTTATAAAAGAGTTTTAACCATTGATGTTTGGGAGCACGCTTATTATTTAAATTATCAAAATCGTCGAACAGACTACATTGATGCTTTTTGGAATGTGGTTAATTGGAGTCAGGCCGAAGACAATTATTTAAAGTCTCTAGGCTAGACAGCATATTATAATATGCTGTCCAAAAATTCTACCATGCCCCGCATGGACCATCCTCGGTGCGACACTTCATTTTTCTCTTTCTTATTCATAGCAGAATATACACAGTCGTATCCTTCAGGGATAAAAACCGCAGAAACGGGTATTCCTGGTTCTAAAGACGTTTGTGGATTTTCTGTAATTACCCCCGAACAAGTCCCTAAAACCACATGTTTTTTATTTGTTTGAGGATCAAAAAAGGCGCTGGCAGAATAAAAGGTGGCTCGTCTGTTTTCTTGTCCACGGAGCATATCTAAAAAAACATCTAACCACTCCTGGTCATTTTTGTTAGGGATTTCTCGTCTTGTCTTTAGTCCGAATTTGTCAGGGAAAGCTTCTATTATTAAACCTGAATCTTCCCCAATAGCGGGAATCTGAAATTCATTAGCAAAAAACTTTGCCTTTTGAAGCGCGTTTTCTTCAAAGGTACTGCCGGTTTCTTCTGGTTCTTCTACTTTTGGAAAATCTTGCAGAGATAGGAAATTTATTTCTGAAAGATCTTTTAGAACTTCCAACATTTCTCTTCTCTTGCCTTCATTTCCAGTAGCAATAAGGATTTTCATTGGTCATATGGTGCTTCTTTTTTGCCAGAAATCAAGATTTCTGCCAAACTCCGACACGATGAACCTCTGTTTCCTTGACCTAGAAACTACTGGACTCGACCCTAAAAAAGACTCAATAATTGAGTTTTCTTTTTTAGTGCAGGACGAAAAAGGAAAAGAGTTGTCTCGTTTTGATCAAGTCCTAATCCCAGAACGTTCTCCCCTAACTCCATACGTTACTCACATAACAGGGATTACTGCCGAGGAGCTCAAAGAAAACGGTAAATATTTAGCTGAAATTATGCCCGAAGTTACAGAAAAAATTAGGGATAGTGTCATTGTGGGACACAATATTGGCTTTGACATCCAGTTTCTTAAGGAAAACGGTTTGGATTTAATCTCTAATAATTATTTAGATACTCACGAATTAGCCAGAATTTTACTAATTGACGAAGAAAGCTATGCCTTGGAAATACTTTCAGAAAAATATGGGTTTAATCATTCCGATGCCCACCGTGCTATGTCAGACGTCGAGGCTAGTGCCGAGCTATTTTCTTTTTTAAAACAAAAAATAACCGCACTACCGGCCGAATTTCTAGCTCAAATAAAAGACTCCTTAGAAAACAAAACAGATTGGCTAGCTAAATCTTTCTTTCTGGAAACAAAAGGCGTAGATAATTTTTCCCTCCCTAAAAAAGAACTCCCTAAGCCCCCTAATACTTTCTCTTTGCCAGAAAATTTCGATTCTTCTGCGGAAAAACTATCTCCTTCTTTTTCTTTGTTTATAAATCAGGGAAACTCTATCATGTCAGCAGATTTTTTAGTCTCTGCGGCAAACAATCTTGTTTCTCGGGGGGAGCGGATATTGGTTGTTTCCCCAAAATTAGAATTCTTTCCTTCTTTAGAAAAGTTCCCAACCCCTGAAGTTCTTTTTGATCCCCAAAAATTAAAAGAATTCGTCAATAAGAGAGACAAGCTAGGTAGTAAAGAGGCTGCTTTCTTTTTACAATGTTCCTGGCGAAATTATTTGGGATTGCGTGGGAAAAATTTCTTTGCTTTGTTCGCTGGGCAAAGGGAACTTTGGGATGAAGTTTGTGTAGAAAAAGCAGATAACGAAGTTTTTGCAAGCGTGTTGCAAAAAAAACAAGACGAAAAAATTCTAGTCATTTCTCCTCAGGCCTTTTTTAGATTTCATGATTTAGAGATCTTTAATAACCGTATTCTTTTAATAGACGAGGCAGAAATTTTTGCAGAAAAACTTCTTTTTGCTCCTAGTAAAGAAATCTCCCTTGTAAAATTTCTAGAAGACGAAAAAACATCTGTTTCTGCTCATTTCTTCGTTACTAATTTCTGCAAAGATATTATTGAGCCACGCATGCAACACACCATAACCCCTTTCCCAGAAAAGATTCTTTTGGGAAAAGGAGATCTTTTCCCAGAACAAATAAGGGGGCTCAAAAAAATCTCTAGTGATCCCAAAATTTCTGCCATAGAAAAAATATTAACCAATCCCAAAGAAGGTTCTGTACGCTGGTTAAAGTATTTCCCAGAAACGGGCAATCTTTCTTTTGGCACTTGGCATCCTGATGACTGGCGAAAAACAAAGTCTATTTTGGGATCTTTCCGCAAAATATTTTTTCATCGGCATAAAATTATCCGAGATGATCCTTTCTTTCGAGTGTTTGTGGGCAGCACTGAGGGAGAATTTTTACAAGACACAAGACTTGGACTAAACAAAGAACTAGAAATACCCACAAATTTAGAGTCTGCTAATGATCCCCAATTTAACTCCTTTTGCGCCACAAAAATTCTAGAATTATCTGAATCCATTGATGAAAAAAATGGTTTGTTGGCTAATTTTTCTAGCTTGGAAACCCTTAAGAAGGTGTTTTCTGAAGTATCTGAACCTCTTTTGGAAAGCAATGTTTTCGTAAAAGGAGAACGTGTTTCTGGCGGTAGTTCCAAGGTCTTAGAACTTTTAAAACGGTCTTCTAACATTCTTTTATTCACCCAAAAACTTATTGATCCTTCTTTGGCAGAACTTCCAATTTCAACAATAGTAGTGCAAAAGTTTCCCTTCCCTCCGCCCCATCCTCTTCTAAAAGAATTAGAAAACGTCATGAAACAATCTGGCCAAAGTTTTTGGAACTCTTGGGTTGCTCCACAGGTTACAGCAAATATTTCTCGTAGAATTTCTGTCTATCCTCACGCAAAAAAAGTTATTTGGCTTGATCCACGAGAAAATTCTTCCTGGGGGAAGGAGTTGTTAAAAAGTCTTTTTAAACTAGCTTAATACCTCGCCAAATGGGCGAAGGCTTTGTTAGCCTGAGCCATCTTGTGGGCCTCCTTTTTCTTGTTCACAGCAGATCCTGCTTCCTGAGAAGCATCAAGAAGTTCTTGGGCCAGCCTTTTGTACATTGGTCGTCCTTTTCTAGCTCGAGCAGCTTGTAATATCCATCGAATAGACAAGCTTTGTTGTCTCTTGGTAGCAACTTCTACTGGAATTTGATAAACCGCCCCTCCAATTCTTTTGGCTCGCACTTCTACTGTTGGGGTGGCATTTTGCAGAGCAACCTCAAAAGTTTTAAGAGGTGTTTTTTCTCCCAGTCTAAACAATTCGTCGAAGGTGTCTTGCAAAATTCTTTGTGCTACAGATTTTTTCCCTCGGCGCATTAAACAATTAACAACTTTTGTTTGCAGGGGATCTGTGTAAGAAAATGAATTCTGATAATTAATCTTTTTCTCCACTTTCCCGCCAGTTTTTGATTTTTCTTCCTTTTTCTCCACACCTTTTGCAGAAACTTCTTCTGTGGGAGTAATTGGTTCGTCCTTTTCTGAGTTTTGAGAGGCGACCTCAGGTGCCGCTACTTTTGTGTCGTTTGTCATCTTTTATTATATTATAATATAGTGGTTATTTTTTAGCCTTCTTTGCTCCATAGCGAGAGCGCGCTTGTTTTCTATCTGTTACTCCTTGGGTATCTAAGGTCCCTCGTATGATATGATAACGCACTCCAATCAGGTCTTTTACTCTTCCCCCTCGCAAAAGAACCACAGAGTGTTCCTGTAAGTTGTGCCCCTCTCCCATAATATAGGCGTTCACTTCGTAGCCATTTGTAAGCCTAACCCTGGCAATTTTACGTAACGCTGAGTTTGGCTTTTTGGGAGTCATGGTGGTCACTTTTAGACACACTCCTCTTTTCTGCGGGGCAGGGAGATCTCTTGAAGAATTCTTCAAAGTATTAGACATTGTCTGCAACGCTGGGGATTTAGACTTCATAGTCTTGCTTTTTCTTGGGCTCCGAATCAGTTGGTTAATTGTAGGCATAGAATTATATTACAAATATTGGTTATTGGCCTTTCTATCAGCCCTAAAGCCGGTCCCTGCCGGAATTAGCCGGCCGATGATAACGTTTTCCTTTAATCCGTCAAGGGTGTCGACCTTCTTGGTGGTTGCGGCTTCGACCAAGACACGTGTTGTCTCCTGGAAAGAGGCGGCAGATAGCCAAGAATCTGTCCAAAGAGCTACTCTGGTGAGCCCTAGCAACAATCTTTCTGATCTAATCGGCTTCTTTTTCTTCTTCTTCATTTCCGCATTCTTTTGTGCCAGCTCTACCACATCTTTTATCTCTCCTGGCAACCAACCACTGTCTCCAGCCTCCAATATTCTAACTTTGGAAACCATTTGTTTGGCAATAATTTCGATGTGTTTTTCGTTAATAGCTTGCCCCTGAGAAGCATAAATGCTTTGGACTTCAAAAAGAATGTATTCTTGAACACGCTCTACCGAAGTCAGCTCCATAAGCTCTCTAAGATCTAGGTGTCCCATGGTCAACACATCTCCCTTTCTAACCTCGTCCCCATTTTTAACCTTAAGTGTTGTTCTCGGGGAAATTTCATAAATCTTTTGCGCCGCTTCATCCTGATGAATAACAACTTCTCCTGTGTCGACACTCTTAACCACTCCTGCGGAGCGAGATTTAATAGTGGCCTTGCTTTCCACAGATCTGGCAATAATTTGTTTTTCTTTGATCCTGTCACCTTTCTTCACGCAAGGTTCATACTCAATGCCTAATCTGTGGGTGTCATCTTCTGCCCCATTGGCTGTAACAATAACCTTGGTGTCTCCCTCTCCCTTACGGATCTTTATCTTCCCAGATATTTCAGCTAAAACCCCTGTTGTCGACGGCTTTCTGGCTTCAAAAAGCTCTTCCACTCTCGTTAAACCCTGCGTAATAGAGGCCTCTTCTGTAGCAACTCCCCCCATATGGAAAGTACGCATGGTCAACTGTGTCCCAGGTTCTCCAATAGATTGGGCCGCAATAATACCAACCGGGGTTCCCCTCTCTACCTGTTTATTGTTTCCCAAATCGTATCCGTAACATTTCTGACAAACTCCTCCCAGGGTTTCACAGAACATTACCGAGCGAGCATTAACTTCTTCTATTTGATTATCTCGGATTATTCTAATCTTTTCTTCGTTAATTATTTCTCCTTTTTTGAGCAAAACCTTTCCTTTTACTTTAACATCTTCGCCCACAACCCTTCCATAAAGACGTTTTTCAAAATCTAAACCAAGTGCTTTTGAGTTATTTCTAGTTACCAACTTAAATCTCTCTGTTTTACAATCATCTTCTTTTACAACCATGTCTTGCACGGAATCGACCAGCCTTCTGGTTAGATACCCTGCCTCTGCGGTCTTTAGTGCCGTATCAGATTTTCCTTTTCGTCCTCCGTGCGTCGCGATAAAGTATTCCAAAATCGTAAATCCGCTCTTTAGATTAGAACGAATCGGCAGTTCAATGGTTCGTCCGGAAGGACTGGCCACCAGCCCCTTCATACCAGATATCTGTGTTACCTGCCCCCAGTTTCCACGCGCCCCAGAACCAATCTGATAAAAAACGTCGTTTTCTTCATCATATTCTTTAATCATCTCCTGCATGATTTCTGATTTTACTCGGGACCAAATCTTTATCGTATGATTATATCTTTCTTCGTCAGTAATTAATCCCTGCCAATACTGCTGATTAATCTTGCTGACAATAACATTTGCTTTTTCGATAATATCTTCTTTGTTTTGCGGTTCGTGAAGATCAAAAACAGAAATAGAAATCCCTGATTTTGTTGCATATTTGAAGCCTAAATCTTTAATTTGATCTGCCATTCTTGCCGTTGCTTCGACGCTAATTTCTGCGTAAGTTCTAGCCAATAGGGCACTCAATTCTTTTTTTCCAAAAGCTTTGTTCTGATATTCTATTCCCTCTGGCATAATTTCATTGAAAATAAGTCTTCCTACTGTTGTTTCCAATAAACCATCTTCTGTTCTTACTTTTATTTCTGCCTGTAAATGAATGTGTCCCGAATCAAGAGCAAGTAAAGCCTCTCTTTTAGAACCGAAGGCTTGTCCGTGCCCCTTCTTGTTTGGGAAGGACTTGGTTAGAAAATAACAACCCAACACCATGTCTTGGGAAGGATTAATAACTGGATCTCCACTAGAAGGCTTGAGCAAGTTTTTGGAAGAAAGCATAATTGCTTTCGCTTCTGCTTGTGCCCGATCTGATAATGGTAAATGAACTGCCATTTGATCTCCGTCGAAGTCGGCATTAAAGGCCGCACAAACAAGCGGATGAACTTGAATCGCTTTTCCTTCTACCAAACGTGGTTGAAAGGCTTGGATACCCAAGCGGTGTAGGGTTGGGGCCCTGTTTAATAAAACGTATTTATCTTTGATAACCTCTTCTAAAATATCCCAAACAATTTTTTCACCAACCTTAATAACTTTTTCTGCACTTTTTACATTATAGGCAAACTCATATTCTATTAATTTAGAAATCACGAACGACTTAAATAGCTCTAGTGTTATGTACTTAGGTAGCCCACACTCGTGCAATTTTAATTGTGGTCCAACCACAATTACAGAACGACCAGAATAATCTACTCGTTTTCCAAGCAAGTTCTGTCTAAAGCGCCCTTGTTTTCCTTTAAGCATGTCAGACAAAGACTTCAGCTTTCTTTTTTGGACATAATTCATCCCCGCTCTTGAGTTTCTTACTTGATTAGAAATAAGAATATCAACTGCTTCTTGTAACATCCTTTTTTCATTGCGACAAATAATCTCTGGTGCTCCTAGTTGGATTAATTTTTTTAACCTTTGATTACGATTAATTACCCTTCTATAAAGATCATTAAGGTCTGAGGTCGCGAACCTTCCTCCGTCTAACTGTACCATTGGCCGTAGATCTGGTGGGATAACAGGAATAACTGTCAAAACCATCCATTCTGGTTTCATATTACTACGCATCAAAGACCCCGCGAGCTTAGTTCTTTTTACAATCTTCTTTTGTTTCTGTCCGGAAGATTTTTTATATTCCTCTTTCATTTCTTCTAGGAATTTCTTCAAATCTATCCTTTGGATGATTTCCCTAATAGCATCTGCTCCGATTCCTGCTCTAAACACCTGTCCAAATTTCATAGAAACATTCCTATATTCTGTTTCTGTTAAAACTTTAGATACTTCTAAAGAGCGTAATTCGTCTCTGGCAGACTTAAAGTTTTCATTTATTGTTTCTAGTTTTCCTATTAACTCCTCTTCCAATAATGCCAAATCCTTTTCTTTCAAATCACCATTCTTTACCGCTTTTTTAGCCGCCTTAAGACTTTCTGCGTTTTCTTCCTTGGTTCGATCTAAAACGCTTTTATACTCTGCTTCCAGCTTTATAAGCTCCTCTGCTTTCTGTTTCTCATCTACCTCTACCACAATATACGAAGCAAAATAAACTACTTGTTCTAGTTTCTTAACAGGAAGGTCTAACAAAAGACCTACTTTAGAAGGCGTAGAGCGTAAAAACCAAGTATGAGTAACGGGTACTGCTAACTTAATATGCCCCATTCTTTCTCGTCTAACAATTGATCTAATAACTTCTACTCCACACTTTTCACAAACAATCCCACGATATCTAATTCTTTTATATTTCCCACACGCACACTCCCAGTTTTTTACAGGACCAAAAATTCGTTCACAAAAAAGACCGTCTCGTTCTGGTTTCTGTGTACGGTAATTAATTGTTTCTGGTTTTGTTACCTCTCCTCTTGACCAACTTAAAATATCCTCAGGGGATGCAATAGAAAGAGAGATAGCATTAAAATCCTTGAGTTGTTTAATGTGCTTTGGATCTGCCATGTGTGTATTTTTAAAGGAAAATACGAATTTCCACCTTTTATAATTCTTAGTCTCTGGCAGAAAAGCTCACGGAGTCTATAAATTTTTCTCTTCTCGTCAAGCACTTTTTTGAGTTTTTTTACTTTTATTAAAATAATCATTTTTATTACTATTTTCCTTAATTGTTTTTATAAAAAGATTTAAATAAATAGTTAATAGTAGAGAAGAAATGAGGAAAAAAATAATAAATACCAATAGAAAGAGGTTTTTTAGTGGAAATGCCAAAGGTTTGTATTTTTTTACTAACCAATAAAGAAAAAGAAAAAAGAAGGATTTGTAAAAATTTGTGTTCATTTTTTGCCCTTTCTGGTGCGGTTTTTTTTTGAAGAAAAAATTAGTTTTTCAAAAGTTGTAAAAAATGTGGAAAACTTGGGTAAAATTTGCGGGTAAAATACATATTTAATGGTGGAAGGATTTTTCTTGCAAGGTTTTTGAATTTGATAAATGTTTTTTTATAGAAATAAAAAAGGGTCATGCCTAGAATAGCGAAATAAAAAACGCTAATCTGTGGTCATGATGAAGAAAAACAAGTATGCAAACCGTTCCAAAATTTCTGAGAAGAAAATCAGAGAAATTGTGAGATATTTTTCAATGGATTTAGAAGCC
>JAIPIW010000022.1 GCA_021734525.1 Candidatus Altimarinota bacterium
GACTCCAAATCCATCGAAAAATACTTCACAATTTCTCGGATTTTCTTCTCAGAAATTTTGGAACGGTTTGCATACTTGTTTTTCTTCATCATGACCACAGATTAGCGTTTTTTATTTCGCTATTCTAGGCATGACCCATTATGAATAAAAAGTCAAAAACTAATCTTTATTTACAAACAAAGTTTGGGTTGGGAAGGCCATTTCTATGCCTTCCTTTTCGAAAGCTCTTTTGATTTCAAAATTAATATTCTGTTGGATGTTTAGGTAGTCATCAAAATCTTGTGATTCAACATAATAATTGATCTCGAAGTTTAGACTAAAATCACCAAACTCACGGAAGTGGGCTCTTTGTGGGGTAGCTAGTTCTTGTTTTTCTATAATTTCAGTTACGATCACCGGAATTTTTTGTAGTTTAGTTAATGGAGTAGCGTAAATTACACCAAACTTGAAAGAGATTCTGCGTCGTTTCATTTTCTTGTAGTTCTGGACTCGGGCTTCTGTTAACTCTTTGTTAGAGATAACTAGTTCTTCTCCTTGGAGAGTTTCAATACGAGTGGTTTTGAGACCGATTTTTTTTACAGTTCCTTTGTCTGTTCCGACCACAATAAAGTCCCCCAAACGGAATGGCTTATCGAAATAGATTGTAAAGGAGGAGAAAAGATCTCCTAAGATGTTTTGGGCAGCCAAGGCAATAGCAATACCACCAATTCCCATGGAGGCAGCGATAGCAGAAATGTTAAACCCTAGGTTGGATAAAATTAGTAGTAGACCTGTGGACCAGAGAGCAATCTTGATGATTAAATTTAGGCCATGTAGAACAGTTTCGTCCTTACCAGCAGAGGTTTTCTTAAGAGCATAATCAATGAGATTTTGAGCCATTTTTAATACTTCCCAGACGACAAGTACCAGAAAGATGCCATCTAGTATTGCTCCTAATTTAGTATCGAAACCAACGATTTTAATCGTTAAATAGAAAGCTAAGAACCAATAAAACAAAGAAGAAATGTTTTCCAACATTTTTACTAAACGATCATCAATGTCTGTTTCAGTACGTTTAGTAATTTTCCCCAATTTAGTAAGGAATTTGGTGCGGAAGATTTTTAAGAATCCTACTAAAGCGGCAAAAACCACAATAGCACTCATGATAGTTAGGGTAGAATTTCCGAGAATTTCTGCTGCCAATATTTCATTAAAGTTCATGTCTGAATTTTAAGGTCTATAGATAGCTTGTCAAAAGATAGAGTAATTCATTATATTATAATATAATGAATTATAATAAGGATTAGTTATTTTTTCTTTTCTAAATTACCAGAAATTAGTACGATGCTTCGGCTTTAACCTTTTAAAAGATGACCAAGGAAAAACTAATTATTATTGGATCAGGACCGGCTGGACTTACTGCTGCCCTCTATACAGCCCGAGCAGAACTTAGTCCTCTTGTTTTTGAAGGAGAAACTCCTGGTGGTCAATTAATGGGTACCACGGAAATAGAGAACTGGCCGGGGGCAGAGGAAGGATTAATGGGGCCACAACTAGTAACTCGAATGAGAGAACAAGCTAAAAAGTTTGGAGCTAGAACAGAATTCAAAACAATAGATAAAGTAGATTTCTCAGATTCCAGTAATCTCAAACTCTGGAGTGGAGAGACAGAATATAATGCAGAAGCAGTAATTATTGCCACCGGAGCTTCGGCTCGTTGGTTAGGTTTAGGGAAAGGAGAAGAGAAATACTGGGGTAAGGGATATACCGCTTGTGCTACTTGTGACGGTGCTTTTTATAGAGATAAGGTAGTAGCAGTGGTAGGAGGAGGAGATTCTGCCTGTGAAGAGGCTTCTTTCCTCACCAGATTTGCAAGTAAGGTCTACCAGATTTACCGGGGACCTCAAGAAAAAATGAGAGCTTCCAAACCAATGCAGAAAAGAGTTATAGATAACGAAAAAATTGAACTAATCTTCAATAAAAATGTTACAGACCTAAGAGGGGAGAATAAATTAGAAGCAGTAGAAATAACAGATGCAGTAACAGGAGAAACTTCAGAATTAAAAATAGACGGACTTTTCATGGCTATTGGCCATAATCCCAATACTAAAATCTTTGCAGGGCAGTTAGACCTTCATGATAACGAATACTTAAAGGTAGAAGGAAATACCAAATCCAAGATTTCTTCGGTGTTTATTGCGGGAGACTGTGCTGACTTTCGTTATCGTCAGGCAGTTACAGCTGCAGGAATGGGTTGTATGGCGGCCTTAGATACGGAGAAGTATTTGGAATCTCTTAAAGGTTGAAGGATAACTAGGTAGTGTTTCTAGAAAAGAAGAAATGATATAGCCAAAGAGGACTATTTTTTAAGCTTTTATTGTGGACAGGAGCACTTATCCAACACTTGGATCTGTTTCCGTTAGATCTATTCAGCTCTACTAGTTATAAATATTTCACTAACAGCATCGCCCCATCCATTTGCAGGAGTTGGTATATCATTACCGGTAGTAGAAGTTATCGCTCTAATTCCGAAATATTCATTTTGTAATCCATCAGAATCTAGTGCTAAGCGAAGCGGAATTCCAACATGTTCATCTCTTTGAATTCTGTTCACATTTACTTTAATAGTAACTACAGTAGACCCTCCCTCAGGTACAAAAATTCTTTCTCGAAGTGGTAATTCGAATCTTAGTATTCCGTCAAACATCATACGACTACGAATCAAATTATCATTTTCGTCATACAACCCGAAAACTACACGTTCTCCGACACGATTTCTATCAGGTACTCCATCATTATTTAAATCATTCTCTAGATAAATATTTGCTACTTGAATATTATCATATTCAGCCGATAGTCTTATTTCCAATATTTTTACATTCTCTTCATTTTCTATCAGTCTCCCGCCCTCTATTAGTTCCCCGCGCTCAACGGTAAGAATACCAGAACTAACTAATATAAGTTTAGGTCCATTTACAGGGTTATCTACAGATAAAACGTTGTCTTTATTTAATACTTTTACAGGAGAGTTGTCTTGAACATTATATCCTTCCGCACTAGTTAGTTTCATTTCTATAATTCCTGGTCCACTAATTTCCATAGTGTCCATGACGATATTTAATTGTTCTCTTTCTCCTGAGCCAATAACGATTGCAATATCATTAAAGATTGTAGGACCATCATTTTGGAAGACCTTAGCGTTTCCTTGTTGTTGTCCATCAATGAAAATAGCACTTGTAAAATTGCCTACGTCTGCGGCATTATCTCTTCCTTGTGCCTGGAATTCGAATTCGGTAAAAAGTACATCCCCTAAGTCATTATTTCTTAGTAATAGATCCATAAAAGTAAAATCATCTATGCCAGCTACTATCTTGGTGCCATCTTCAATTCCATCAATACGTTTAATATCCACAATAGATGTTCTTACTGTTACCAGTGATCCCACAGCTTCTCCTCTAAGCATATCTGGGGTAACAGGCATTCTGTTATTTTGCAATAAAGGATTTAGGAGGTTGTTTGCAGCAGTTTCCATTTTTATATGACCTAAATCTTCTGCTTCTTCGGAAATATCAAAAACAACTTTTAATAGGCCATCACCATTTATTTCAAATTCAGAATCGAAATATATTTCATAATCTGTTGGAACACCGTCTTGTCCTCCTTCTCGTATTTCTAAATTTTCTTTGGTATCGATTAAACTATTATTTAAGAAAAGATGGAAGGGGCCAAATGAATTGTTGAAATCTTCTAGGCTATTTTCTCCTATGCCCGAATCTTCATTAACAGAGATTTTAACACCACTTATTGAAACGGGTTGTTCGACTTGAACTAATGCCTCAAGACCAATTACAGAAGTAGAGCCCGGAGTATATTCAGAATCTCCTATTGATTCATAATAACGTTTCATCATGATGGCTTCTTCGTTGTTAAAAATTCTATATTCTGATAGTAAGTAATCTTCTTCGCTTAATTCTTCTCCGTTGATATCCATGGTTAAAACAGGATTAGCTCTACCATTTATAGCATTCACAAATAATGATTCTACAAGTTGTAGTTGAATAACATCACCATCAAGACCTTCGTTTACATCAGCTCTTATTGAGTAAAGAGTCCTATCACGATTATCTAGTGAAAATTGATTAAAAGCGAAAGTAACAAGATTGTTTTCGACACTTATTTCAGCAACTCTTTCGTATACTAGGTTTTTATAAGTTACGAGTTGAATGTTTTCTAAATTTGCTAAGCCTGCGTTGCCAATATTTCTAAATCTCATTTCACCTCTAAACAAAAACTCCTCGTCATTACCGGGTGACATATTCCATAATTGAAATCTACCAATTTCAGAAAAATCTTGGTTATTACTTAATATTTCATTTTGACCAGCGTCTGAAAACCTTAACGTTGGCCTTATTCCTCTAATTTCTCCAATAACAATAGATCCAGTAAGTTCATTATTTCCTTCGTCGTACTCATCAACATCATTATAAAAATCAGCAGATACCCTTATTGTGTTTTCTCCTTCAATGTATATGTTATTGTTGTTGTCAATGTATGTTGATTCATTTTTACAAAACTCTTCTCCTGCTTCTAATGTTTTAAAACCCATTCCACTTAAATTAACATTTTGATTATTTAGGTTATTTAAATATACGTAGAAATTTCTTGCAGTTACATCTCCAATATTTTGTACACAGTATTCTAAATTGACCACATTACCACCTAATTCAATCCCAACAGACGTAATTACTAGATCAGCTTTATTTGGGTCCTCATCATCTCTTATAGGATTATTAACTACAGGATTGATATTATTGTTTGCGTTTGTCATGTCTTCCAGGGATTCTAAATCAATATTTTCTTTTGGTACTACAACATCTTTTTTATCTTCCGTTTTAGTGGTTGTTGATGATGTCGAATTTGTAGTTTTATAAGAACTATCTAGAGAAGAAGTACTTTTAGTTGTAGAAGAACTATCAATTTCAGAAAATTCCTTTGCAAAAGAAATCAGGCTGGATATGTTCTGTGGATAAAATAGAGAGGTTTTCAAATTGGTTTTGGTGAAGGTGTACACCAAAACGGAATTACAAAACAATATGAAAGAAGAAATAATTATGGCAATAATTATCTTATAAAACGGATCTGAAAAAGATTTTTTCATGATAAAATTTTACTAAAATATTAAAACTAAGAAAAGTATCTTGCTTATTCTACTATCTTACAAACTATTTTAACAATTTTTTGTAGAAAAATTAAAAAACATGCTAAAATTTATTAGAGTAAAAATATAAACATGTTGCTTTTACATTCACAATCGTTTCCACACTATGGGCTAGAGAGATTCTTCCAATTTGCTAAAGACGCTGGTTTTGATGGCGTTGAGATTATGATTAACGAGAATTTTGACACACAAAGTCCGTCTTATTTAAAGAAATTAGAAGAAAGATTTGGTTTACCAATTAAGGCTTTTTCTTTACCAAGTAAGAAAGAAGAAGAATTATATATGGCTTTCCAGGAGACAGTTAAAGAATTTAACGATGTTGTCCTTAATCTAACTACTCCACAGTCTTTTGCTTTCAAATATAAGAAGTGGATAAATAATACGGTGCCGCAACTATGTCAGAAATGTAACTTGCGTCTCAACTTCCGGAATGCTCCGGCTCAAATGATGTTGGGCATGATTCCCCAGAGAAATGATAATTCTCTTTTCTCTCTTAAAGAAAAAGGGCATGTTTGTTTAGATCTTTCTGCCTTATGGGCTAACAAGGAAGAGATTATGAAACCAATAGGGTTTTTAGGAGATAAACTCAGACATGTTTATCTTTCTAATGTTCACAAGAACCTTGCCTATTCTCCTCTTCCTACCGGAGTTCTTCCTCTAGAAAGCTTTTTGCGTAAATTAGCTCAGATGCACTACTCCAAGGACTTTACTTTAGTTCTCTCTCCTAGCTCTCTCCACGAAGGGGAAGACGCGAAATTACTAGAGATTCTGAAGGAATCTAAACAATTCTTTGCGGATTTCTTCACCAATGCCCAGGCGGTAAATACTGGTGTGACAGAATAGACTTCAGTTGCAGAACTAGAGAATCCAAGTACAGTCTGAGACGTGAAATTTATCCTCAACACCGCTACGGACACTCATTTTTGTGCTTCTTTTGATGAACAAGGAGAACTAATTAAAACCCAAGAATGGACCAACAGAAGAAGAGATGGAGAAGAAGTCTATGAATTCTTACAAGCAGTAGAAACAAGCAAAATTACTTTCTGTGGAGGAGTTACAGGACCGGGGGGATTTTCTTCACTGCGAGCTGGAGGAGGAATGCTAAATGCCTTGACTTTTGCTAATAAAATTCCGGTTCATCAGGTGAGAGCAGATATCTGGATTAAAGAACTACTAGGGACAACAGATTTTCTACTTAATTCTTTTTCTGATGGAGTGTTTTACACAGAAGGAGAGGAATTAGTAAGAATAGGTGTACTGGAGGCAGTAAAGAAATTTAAGGACAAAGAAATGTGGGTAGAACTGCTACCAGTAGAAAAGAGAGAGAAGTTTACTAAACAATCTAAAGTACCTTTTGCTAACAAGGAACAGATACTGTTGAAGGTTTTAGAAATGTCTCAAAGTAAAGAACAATTTGAACCAGACTACGAGTTCCCGCCGGTATAAGAATAACCTCCTTTTATAACGAAGTATGATTTGTTACATAATATTTCAGAATTTTTTGACATCTTTGTAAATGTGAGTAGATGTAATCTGAAAATATTTAAGATAAATTTAATTTTTACAAACAATGGCAAGATTGGGTTTTAGGAGACCAAACAAACTAGAATTTCTTCAGATAGAAGATGAATTGTTAGGAAAGCCTGGTTTTGCGGAGACTCATGTTTGTTTAGATGCAGAAAAAAGAACGAATGGGAAATTAGGAAATACAGAGTTACCAGTGGTTTTAAAAACAAGATCAGATGTGGTGAATATTATAGAATGTCCTTATATTTCTGGAGATGTATGTAAAGTGTCACAAAGAAAAGTGCCCTGTCCAAATAAAAGTTCTTTAACGCAGGTCAGAAAACTTTCTCATTCAGGAAGAAAACGCCTTTCTTCTCCTCCGGACAAAACAGAAGAAAAACCCTCCTATACTATCAGTGTCCGAAGAACACCCCATGGGTCAATTGAAGAGCCTTTCCCATTATTTAATCTTATGGGTTCTGGATTTGCAGCAATGCATGAAGATGGTTTTGAGTTTGAAACTTTATCGTTGCAACAAGGTGAAATCTTGTCAGCACAATTTTTATCGGATAAAGGGATAAAATGGATTGGTTATATTCCAAAACAATCAGGTAATGATCAGCGTTTTGCTGATGATGGTCCAGGTGCAGCATATAAACGTTATGATCTTCAAGAAGGACAATATCTTTTCTTTGAGGAAGATTTAGATCTGGTAAGATCTATAAAAGCAGATTACGGAGAAGAAGGTGTGAATCTTGCAGATTTAACAGATGAAGCGAGGGTGTGCTTAGTCTCCAAAGGAGAGCTAAAACAACAGCTATAGTAATTTTATCCTGACAGAGCTTCCAAAGCCCTAATGAATTCTGTACGAGCAGAATTCGCTTGTTCGATGGATATCCTAATATCTGTCTCATGGGCCGCCTTATTTCGTAGACCGTGGAAAGACCAGATTCTTGGTTGATTAGGAAATCTGGAAGCAACTAATTTAGTAACTTGGGCAGCAGTTAAATTGTTTTTTTCTGGGAATAAGCTTTGGATGGTAGAAACAAAGATCTTGTGAGATTCAAGTAAGGCATGATTTGGATCTAGACTGCTGGTATTTTGGATTTTACCTTTAGCCATAGCTAATGTTTCTGGGCTTATCTTTTTTCTCTTGCGTTTCAGAAGAACAAAAATTCCTAAGAAAACCATTATTCCGAAAATGGTAAAGAAAGTTTCAGTCATGACTTATAAATATTTTTGCGAGGTCCAACTTTGAAAATAGTAATAGTTTTATTTTCGATTGTGAAAAGCATTAGAAACTTTCCTTTACGAACCCTAAATCCATCAAAGGGAGTGTGTAATTTCTTTGTGTTTAATGTCTTATCGAAAGGATCTTTTTCTAATTTGTCTAAAATTTCTTTAAATACCTCTTGAGTTTTTTTCTCCAAAGAAAGGAATTTTTTTTCTGCTTTTTTTTCAAAAAGAATTTCGTACATCAGATTTTAGATTTTATATTTCTCCAAGCGGTACGTTTGCCAGAGTCATTATTAACACATTTTTGTAAATCATAGCTATCTATTTCATCTTCATTGATTTCATTTACAGAAATATAGACTTTAAAAACTTCTTCTAGAGAATATATTTTCTTAGAGGGAAGCTTCTCTAAAATCTTTTCTGGTATTTCAACAGATGTACTCATACTTAAATTCTATTTTCTCCGCTACTACTGTCAATTTTTAATTTTAGTAATTTCTCAAATCCTAAATCAAGTACTAGTCCCACCACAAATCCAATAATGGGGATGATGAGGATATTAACATCAACAGGAACAAAAAACAGGGATAAATGGACTAGTAGAATACTGCTTATTCCGCCAGTAAGAAGCGTAGATTCGGATATTTTTTGTTTACTGATCCAAGAACTTATCGTTAGTAGGGAAATAGAAATAGTGAGAGCGGAAAAATACAGTGCTATGTCCAATAAATCTTTCCAAATAATAGCTCCTCCAGCAGCAATAATTCCAAACACTAGTAGTGTCCACTGCATATTCTTTTCTATCTTTTGGGAAGAATGCTTTTTCTTTCTGTCTAACCAGTCATGTACTAATGATGCATTAGCTACAAAAAGATAGGAATCAATGGAACTCATAATAGCAGCAAAAAAGGCTACTGTTCCTAACGCCACAAAAGAAGAAGGGAAGATTTTTACAATTCCAGTCACTAGAGCCATCTCTGGATCAAGGGTGGCATCAAAAGTACGGATGAGCATGACCACTAAACAAAGCACAACTCCAAACAGTAAGTACATTGGTAAGAATTTAGACATGGTGGAGAGAAGATCCTTGCGTTTCTCAATGGCATATAATCTCTGCCAAACTTCCATAGCAGAAAAAGGGAAAAGAATTCCAGCTACAAAGAAGGCGAGAATGAAACGAGAACCAGCAGCCCAAAAATCCCATTGGGTACTTTGGATTAACGGTAAATTTCCTTTGAGACTAAATAGAAAAAGGATAAAGATGGCAGAGATAGCAATCCACTGAATAAAGTCAGTTCTAACCACATTCCTGAATCCTCCGGCAATAGTATAGAGGAGAATGAAAATGAGCATTAGTAGTACGGAAAGATTATAACTCCAACCACTCAGATAGGTGATAATCTGTGCTCCACCAGAGAATCCTAAGACCGAAACTCCCACAAAGATAATGATCATAAAGATACTAACTAATCTACCGATATTTTGACCATGAGTATCTAAAAAGTAATCTGCCAAAGTACAGTATTTTTTGGTTTGGATTTGGTGAGAGATTTTATGGATAAATAAGATTAGTAGAAGATATCCAATAACCTTACCAATAAAGAACCAAAGGGCAGAAATTCCAAACTGATAAATAAGTGATCCCCCTACTAGTAGTATGCCACCCCCGATAGTAGTAGCCGCCATTGAGTTAGCAGCGGCCCAGTTCCCCAATTTACGTTCTGCTAAAATAAAATCTTCCGCAGATTTCTTTTTGTTCCAAAAGGAAATAAGGATAAGGGCGGCTAAATAAATACTGACGAAAAGGAAGATGGAATTCATTTATAAATCAATTCTTTTTACCGGACTTTCTCGCAGTTTATCACTTCCTTTGGATTTTGTAATGAGTTTCAGTAAAGCTCGTCCTTTTTCGTTTCTAAGAATTTGGAATTGGGCGAATTTAGGAGGGGATTCGAGTCTTCTAGAAAATATTATTCGTTCTCCTTTTTCGACAATTAATTCCGCCCATTCTATTTCTTCTGGGACGGGGATGAGAATGTCGACGGAAATAGAATTACGATACATTAGAACATCACTAATTTCTGGACTACTAGATACAACTAGTCTTTCTCGTTCGTAGGTTACTGGTAAAGATTTTTCAGAAATATTGGCATGGAAATCCCAGGCTTTTACTTTTATTTCGTGGTCTCCCAAGTCACCATTACTTTGGAAACTAGTTTCGTAAGGAGGATTTTCTGAAAATCCTAAACTTTTTCCATCCAAGAAGAATTCCACAACCTTGATACCAGAAGCAGCATCTTGGACATCTACTAGGACCTGGACATGAGAACCAATAGGAATCCTCTGTTTGCCAACTGGACCGAGGAAGGTAATGGAGGGACCAATAGCATCTGTAGCGATAGTAATTTCTATTTCGTCACTGGAGCTATTAAATAGTTGGTCGATAGCGACAGCTCTAAGAGTGTGTCTAGTACCAAATTCTACTGAAGTTGGAATCTTGAATTTTCCGGTCCAAGGTTCACTGACGCTATCGGTCGCTAATTGATCATCTAAATAATATTCCACGGCTTTAAGTCCAAATTCAGAAGAAACACTAACATTAATCTCTACATTTCCTCTGGCTAAGTTTCCACCATTACGAGGAGAAGTGATTTTAATATCCGGAGCATTCTTTTGGGTAAACTGATTATGGATATCATCCGGTAGGTTTTGCAGACGAGAAGAAAGATTTCTTCTAAATCGGAATCTATTATCTTTGTCGATTGGTTCATCCATAATTGCTCCCAAAGAAGTGAGAAACTTAGGATGTTCTTCTAACCATTCATCCACGGGATTCTGCCAGTTAGGCATATTATCCTTGATGGACTTAAGACCGGTCAAAGAATACTTTTTAGTACGAGCGTAGAAAGGGGTGTAACGAGTAGCCGGTCGGCCAGAGATTTTATCTACTTCAATTATTTGGACAGTATTATCTGGTTCGGTAGGGACATTGAAGCTAGCAAAAACTTCTTCCCTGGAAAGTTTTGGAGGAGTAAGTTCGGTGGCCAGTTTGCCAGAGTATTTATTTACATGACGAACTTCCAGTGGAGTTGGTTCGTCATATAGTTTGTCTGGATCTGCACCTCGTTCTATTAGTACGCTATGGGCATCATTCATGAATTTCTTCCAGATGGGAGCTGCTACAGCAAGTCCTGTAGAACCTGGTTTCATGGGTTCGCCACGGTTATTACCAACCCAAACTCCAGTGACTAAGTGGGGGGTAAATCCAATCGTCCAAGCATCTCCAGGAGCGGTAATGAATTCTGGATTATCTTCTTCGTCGATAGGTTTGTCTTCATCGAAATCTGGATTTTCTACCTTGCGGTTAGAAGTACCAGTTTTGGCTCCATTATTGTATCCCTCTAGTTGTAGTAATTTGTTCCAGTCAAAACCGTCAGTAGTGGGACGAGTAGTTTCGTCGGTTAGAATGTGACGAGTGAGAGCCACTATTTCTGGATCTACTAGATCTTCTTTCTTGGTTCTGTCTGGATCAAATTTCTCTAGAATTTCTCCTTCAGAATTACGAACTTCCAAAATTCCACTTGGTTCATACATACTTCCTGATCCTGTAAATAACTGGAAGGCATTAATATGAGACAAAGGTTCTACTTCCGCTACTCCTATTCCAATTGCTACCCCATGGATATCCGCATTACCTTCAAATTTAATTCCTAATTTCTCAGCTAGTTTTAAGACGTTGTTAGGACGAGCTAAAAAAGCGGTCTTTACAGCGGGAATATTTAAACTACGATTGAGAGCTTCACGCATGGAAACCGGTCCTAAAAATTCTCCATCAAAGTTCTGTGGCTGATAATTACCACCAAAATCTGTTTCCACGTCAAAAAGAACCGTAGAAGGAGTGTAGCCTTCTTGGAAGGCGGCAGTATATACAAACGGTTTAAAACTAGATCCTGGTTGCCGACGAGAAGTAAGAACATCTACTTGTCCGTCTCGTTCTTCATTAAAGAAGTCTTTTCCTCCCACATAAGCGAGAATCTGTCCGTTATCTGGATTAATAGAAGCCAGAGCTACATTTTCTGCTTCCCAGGTATCCCAATAGTGACCAGATTTAGCAGCAATAGTTTCTTCTGCTAGATCTTGGAGGTCTGGATCTAAAGTAGTGTAGATTCGTAAACCACCATTCTTGAGGAATTCTTTACCGTATTTTTCTTCTAATCGTTCCCGGATATAGAAGACGAAGTGTGGTGCTTTAATATCTATCCGATACTTCTCGAACTCTAATTCCTTAGCTTCGTTGAAAGCTTGCTTGAATTCCTCAAAAGAAATCTTTTTGAGGTCTAACATTCTTTGGAGGACCAAATCTTTTCTTCCTTTCCGGTATACTTTCTCACTTGTTTCTGGATCTACTTCGTAATATCCCATTAAGAGTCCCTTGTTTGTCCCGTAAGGAGAAAATCTGGTAGGAGCGACAGGTAAGCTGGCCAGAATTGTGCTTTCTGCCAGAGTTAATTCCCGGGCAGATTTACCAAAGAAAGTTTTAGCAGCTGCTTCCACACCATGGGCATTATGTCCGTAGGGGATGTTGTTTAAATAGAGTTCTAGAATTTCATCTTTGGAGTAGTGCCACTCTACTTTCATGGAGAGTAGTAGCTCTTTAAACTTACGACTGATGGTTTTTTCCCGACTAAGGAAAGTGTTTTTTACTAACTGTTGGGTGATGGTAGATCCTCCCCGTTGGGTTCCAATACCAAAGAAGTGGTTGAGAGTAGCTTTGATAATAGCGCCGAGATCGAAACCAAAGTGATGATAGAAACCATCATCTTCTATAGCGAGAGTGGCATCTACCATGTATTTAGGAATCTCTTCTAAGGGAATATGTTCCCGATTTTCATCACCATGAATAACGTACAAGATATGTTCATTAGGATCTTCTTCCGGATTTAATGCTTCTCGGTCATAGATAATGGTGCTTTCGGCGAAAGAAAGTTGTTCGGCATGATCGACATTAGGAAGGAAAATAAATCCGTAGAGGAATACTAAGACAAAAGGGGTCAGACAAACTAGTCCTAGTTTTTGTTTCCAACTAAGTTCTGCTGATACTTTTCGATACTTATCCAGAAGTTTGGCTGTTAGAGATTTTGGTTTACGAAAACCAAAACTACGACGACGAAATTTCCGGATTCTCATTCCCGTGATTTTTAGAGAAAAATTAGGTTTTAGGCAATTTTTTATTGGATTTTCCTTAAAGTTTAACTTAGGAAAGTGAATATTATATTATAATATGCTAAAATTAACTAAAACTTAATTATAATTCTTGTTTTTTGGAGTTTTTTAATTAGCATTAAGACATGGTCATCATTCAATTAGACGATAGTATTAGTAATCAAATTAGATACAAAGATTCCAAAGCAAAGAATAAAATTAGAAAGTTATGGAATGATGTACAAGAATCTCTTTCGGAAAAAAGTCAGCCTCTTTTTTCGGTTAAAGACTTATTAAAAATATAGCAATGAAAATTTCTCCTTCGATTCTAGACGCAGATTTCTTACATCTCCAAGGTGAGGTAGATTCCATTGGTAATGCCGACCGGATTCACTTGGATATTATGGATGGTAAGTATGTTCCCTCTACCACCATCCGAGCTTCTGATTTACTCAATATTGCTTTTCCTATTGAAACAGAAGCCCATCTTATGTGCGATAATCCAGAAACATTCTTTAAGGAGTTTGTAGATTTAGGAGTTAAGGGTATTACGTTTCACATAGAAAACACGGGAGAAAAAGAAGCTCTTCGTTTATTAAAAGAACTAAAAGAAAAAGGAATTAGAGGCGGGATTTGTATCGATGGTTATACCGAACCAGACACCCTAAGTGATGATGTTTTACATACAGCTGGGCAGATTCTCGTAATGTCGGTCAAAGCCGGTAAAGGAGGACAGAGTTTTATGACCGAATCTCTAGATAAGATAATGACTCTCAGAGAAAGAGGATATGAGGGGGAAATAGAAGTAGATGGGGGAATTAACTTAGACAATGTAAAACTCCTCAGAGAAGCGGGAGCAGATATAGTAGTGGTGGGAAGCTTTGTGATGAAAAAACCTACTGAGGAAAGATGTAAGGTTATTGAGAAGTTTCAGAAGGTTTAGGGTGTTTTATTACAAACGTTATTTCAATCTCTCAAAAATAGTCTCTATAAAATAAATCTGACGTAATTATGGATAGGAGAGTGGAAGAGTTTGCTTTTTTATAGTTCATCGGAATTGACAATATTCTAAAATTGATTACTAGAATGTCTGCAATGAACGAAATAATCATCCCTAATACTTGTTGCCACAATTACAGTGAATATGAGATGACGTTATTGGATTGGGAGGAGAAACCTTCTGAAAAAAAACCTATTGTGGACATAGGAGCTGGATTTAGTACTCTAATTTTGGATCCAAAATTTGCAGACAGGGTGATAAACATTGATCCAGTTTATGGAATAGATTCAGTAGAAACAGTGACTAATAGAGTTGTAGCAGATGTGACTGCAGCTCTTCATGATAAATCATTCGCATCCTTAAAAACTGAAACAATGGTCACTCGGGTGACACGGATTTTGGAACACAAGGGAAAATATCCAGACCAATTTGTTACAGGATGTGCGCCAGAAGCACTATATGGTTACCCAAATGACTCTTTTTATCTGGCAATCAGTCTTGATTGTGTATTAAAAGATCCAGAAAAAGTAGAGACTTCATTGTTGATTTTGCAGGAAATGCTTCGCATAGCACCGGAAGCCCGTATCGCTTTTTCTGACCGAAGAGGTGTGTTAGAGGGAATAATTCCTCTTATACAGGAACAGATGCCTTCTATTAATTGCACAGTAAAAGAAGTTGGGCCACATGGAGAACGTCTCACACTAAAGAGGGAAGAATAAAAAAAACTTGATTTAATATTAAATAAGTAATACAATTAGTATGATTTTTTATCATACTAAAAAATGCAAACAAGAATTAGTGCCACCATTGCTCCAAATCTCCAGATATTTATGTCAGACTTAGCAAAAAATTTAAAGACGACAAGAAGCAAAATTCTAGAAAAAGCACTTTTACTATTACAAAAGAAAGTAGTGCAAGAGAAAATAAAACAGGGGTATATAGCAGATAGGGAAGAGTCTTTGGAATTTGCTCATCAGGCAGAAAAAATAACTACTTTTAATGAAAACTTGTAAACGAGGAGAAATTTGGCTTGTTTCTTTTAATCCTGCTCGTGGAAGTGAACAAAAAGGAACCCGTCCAGCTTTAATTATCCAAAATGATATTGGGAACAAATATTCTTCTACCACTATTGTAGCTGCTATTAGTACTAAAGTTACAGATTACCCACAAGATGTTGTTATCTCTTCAAATAAAGACAATGGATTAAAGGAAAAATCTTGTGTAAAACTTGGTCAAATATTAACTATTGATAAAAACAGACTCATTAAAAGAATGGGTGTTATTTCTCAGAAAGAATTTTCTGAATTGGATTATGCTATTGGGTGTAGTTTGGGGACATTGTAAAGTTTAAGTGTACGAAAAAATCAAAAAAACTTACACTCAGCTCCCCAGAATTTTACTAATGAAAGAACTTATCTTTTCCGTCCAAGCGTGTCGAGCCATTAATATGGTCCAGGATACGAAAAAGAATGTTTTTATCACTGGAAAAGCCGGAACAGGTAAGTCTACCTTACTAGAACACCTCCGACTTAATTCCCAAAAGAAGATGGTCGTTCTTGCTCCTACCGGAGTTGCGGCCATTAATGTGAATGGAGATACCATTCATTCCTTTTTTGGATTAAAACCCGGTTTTGAATTAGATGAAGCGAGAAATAAACGTGTCAATGAAAAGAAAGCCAAACGTTTCTTAAAACTCAAGACTATCCTTATAGACGAAATCTCTATGGTCAGAGCAGACTTACTGGATGCGGTAGATGTTTTTCTCCGTAAGGTACGGAATAACAATGATCCTTTTGGTGGAGTCCAGATGATCTTCTTTGGAGACTTATATCAATTGCCTCCGGTAATAACAGCTAATGACCGAGAGAAATTCTTGGCAGAATATGATTCACCTTACTTCTTTGCGGCAAAGGTTTTCCAAGGAGCACGTGACCTATTGTCAGAAAGTTTTCATCTAGAACATATAGAACTAGATGAGATCTATCGGCAAACAGATTTAGATTTTATCAATGTTCTTAATTCTGTCAGAAATAACTGTATGGGAGAAGATCATCTCTCTCTGCTCAATTCTCGGCATGAGAGGGACTTCGTCCCTCCAGAAGATGATAAGTATATTCATCTGGTTACTACTAATGCAGATGCCTCAGAAATTAATTCTACTAAACTCGCTAAACTCAAAGGAGAAGAAGTTACTTTTATAGCTAGTAAAACGGGTAAGATTGCCAAAAATCTTACTCCTAATGACGAAGAGATAACGGTAAAGGTAGGAGCCCAGATCATGTTTATCTACAATGATCCAGAACGGAAATGGGTTAATGGAACCATTGGTAGAGTGGTAAATATCTGTGAAGAATACAACGAAGAATTAGATGAGATGGAATCTTTTCTGATCATAGAAAAGACTGATGGTGATCGAGTAGAAGTGAGACCATATACTTGGGAGATTTCCAAGTATGTTTTTGATAAAGGGGAATTCAAAAGAGAACAGATTGGTTCTTTTACCCAAATCCCCCTAAAACTCGCTTGGGCAATTACCATCCACAAAAGCCAAGGGAAGACCTTTGAGAAAGTTATTATAGATCTTGGGAAGGGAAGTTTCGCTCATGGACAAACCTATGTAGCCCTGAGTCGGTGTACGAGTTTAGAGGGAATTGTCTTACGCAGACCATTCCGTCCTTCTGATGTGATAATGGATAGGAGAGTGGAGGAGTTTGGGATAAAATAAAGTTTTTTATTTGACTTTTTTTTAACGTTCCTTGAAAAATCCCCGGGTCTACTGACCCGTGGGATGTAGCGCTTCCAAAATCTGTGGTAAAGTTTGGACATGAAATGTAAAAAACAAACACATTGTGTTTATGTGTGCGATTACCACATAGTAATC
>JAIPIW010000023.1 GCA_021734525.1 Candidatus Altimarinota bacterium
TTTCTTCCCCATTAGGGTCTATGTATTTCAAGGGATTATTTTGTACATAACTGTACTTATTCAGACTCTGTGGATCTTGTATATCTCCTTCCCAAGGATCTCTGCTTATGAATCTCCCTATACTGCTGTCATAATATCTAGCTTCGTAATAGAGTAATCCAGTTTCGTCATCTCTTTCTTTTCCAGTAAATTCATAATCATTATCCATTTCTTCTTCTGCTTCATCTATTCTGGTATCTCCATAGGGAAAGTAATCTAACAGTTGTACTATTTCTCCTTCACTATCTGTATCTACGTTAGAACCGGTTAGGTGATCCTCATGATGATAAATAAGATTAGCATCTACTCCTTCTCTTTCTAGAGTTGCTACTTTGGTATTTCCAGCAAAGATATGGGCTTTTTGTTCTTCTCCTTCTAGGTCGTAATATTTGTCTATGTAATATGTTACTTCTTCTTGGGTAACGTTCTCTTTTCTTATTCTCTGTTTCTGTTCGTCGTAGGTATAATTCATGGTTATTTCTTCGTCTTCATTTACAGAACTATGTAGTCTGTCTTTCCAATCCCAAGCATGTTCCCAAGTTCCATTGCTAAGCAAGTTACCATTATCATCATATTCGTATACAGTTTCCCCAATACTCGTTACTGCATGTGGAGAAGCAATCGTATCTGGACTTGTTTGGAAGTCATTTCCAGCATAAAGATAATTTCCTTCTATTCCTCCCTTGGTTAGCATATTTCCAATAATGTCGTATGTATAAGCACGTTGATAATCTTCTTCATTAGCTGTGGCGGTAATTGTGGCTCTAGTTAAGCGGTATAAAGAATCATATTCGTAAAGAGCCATTTTACCTGCATCTGTTTCCGAACTATCTTGGATAAATATTACGTTTCCTACTGGATCATAATTATAAGAAATATTCTGCCAGATTTGTTCTCCTCTTTTTGTTTTTTTGCTAATCAATCTATACAACTGCGTAATGTCGTAATTATTTATGGTCTCTACCCCATTAGCGAAATTAATCTGGGAAATACTACCAGTCGGAGCATAATCTATGTTTAGAATTACAGGATCTGGTTCCAGAAAAACAGTCTGTAATTGCCCTGCACCACTATAACCATAACGCACAACTGTGTTGTTGGGATAAGTAACAGACAAAGGATTCCCTAAAATATCATACTCAAAAGCAGTAAGAAATTCTTCTTCATCTATGGTGAAAGTCTGTCTTCTCACTCTACCAAGAGGGTCATAAGTAAAATCTTTTTCTCCTCCCAAAAAAGAAACATTGGAAAGTCTTCCAATGCCATTATCTCCTTCATCATAAGTGTAGGTAGTTTCTATTTCTTCTTCTCCAACAAAATCTTCGGTCATAACTCTATCCAAAGAGTCATAGGTGAAATTGGTTACCTGTTCTCTAGCATCTGTTATAGAAATAACATTGTTATTCTCATCATACTCATATGACCAAACACCAAAGGTGTCATCATTAAAAGTATGAAGTTCTTCTTCGCTAAGTTTTCTTCCTAGTAAATCGTAAGTAAGATTTTTTTCGTTTCCTAACGTATCCATAATTCGGATAAGATTTTGGGAAGGATCGTAACCATATTTAGTGATATAGGGAGCATTGTCTAAATATTCCCAAACTTCTATTAAATTCTCTCGCGCATCAAACCAGAAATCTTTCTCGTTACCATTTAAATCCCAATTTTTTTGCGTCCAATTATCATATTCTGTCCGGACACTTCCCAGAGGGCTCATAGTCATAGTTCTTCTGTTTAGAGCATCATAGGTATGTTGGTTTCCTAAAGCATTTATATCTGCAGGGATGTAAATAATTCCATGATCAAAAACAGGCAGGGTTTCTTTTCTGACATTTCCTCTTTCGTCATAAGTAGTATCTGTAACCACAAAATTATGCTCACTTTCTCTTCTGACTTGGATTGGTCGAGATAGACCATCGAAATAAGTTCGAGAAAATACTTCGATGTTATTCTGCGGATACTGAATCTCTGTAATATGAATTGGGAAATTATTTAGATCATATTCAAAACGAGCAACTCTAATTTCATTATCCGGATTCCATGGGGCAGAAACAAAAGATTCTACCATTCGTCCAAATTCATCTAAAACTGTTCTTTTGGTAGCTCCATTTGGGTCAGTAATTTCTGTTGGTAAACCGAATACTAAATCATATTGTACTACTGTTTCATGTCCAAGAGGATTTGTAATTGTTATCGGATGTAAATCCCATTCATCGTATTCTACCCTGGTCATAAATTCACGTGCATTCCTAAAAATAATTGGCAAACCGTAGTTATTGTAAGTTGTTTTAGTCTTAATGTAGTTCCCTGGTTCTGAAACTAATATTTCTTGTCCTGTTTGGTTTCCCTTTTCTATCTGTCCAAGACTTAAACCATCGTAATAAATTCTGCTTTCTCCAAGAAGTAAGAAATTATGATCTCGTCTCTCCATACGAGACGGATAGGAAACTAAATAATCTTCTAAATTAACCGCATAGTTATTAAAGGAAGTTATGCGATCTGTACCAATGTCCTGGTAATTACCATTTTCCCCATTAAGAATCACTTCTCCCTGATCTATTTCATTAACTAAATTCCCAAAATTGTCGTACCACATTTCTTTCGCCCGAGCCCGATAACCAATGTTACCATCATAATCCGCACTAACTTCTTGTTTTAGAAAGACAAAGAAGCGTTCTTTTTCTTCATCATCATCTTGTTGCTCTAAATGTTCCCATTTACGAATAGTTTTGGTGTAAAGATGATCATGGTCATCATAAATTTCTTCCCGGTAAATTCTTCCTTTTTTACTAATGTGATCTTCGTATTCCCCCAAAAGAGAACTTTCTTCATTATCTGGAGAAAATTCGCTTTGGTGAAAAAACATTTTCCGCACATTTCCAACCGGATCTGTTATTTCTACCTTATGAAATCCGGCATATTCTTTCTTATAAGCATCTAACTGGTCGAAATAATAATGACCTCCTTCGTATGTGTAATGGGTAGTATAAAAAGAACCTCCAGGACTTTCTTGTAGGGAAGATTCGGACACCGTATGCACTACAAAAGGTAAACCATTAGCCATCGCTCCATTCCCTAATCGATAGGCAGTAGATGGTTTATAAACTAAACGCTGAGTTGCTCCATAGGGAAAAGAAATTTCTTTTAGTAAATCTATTTTCTTACCAGTGATATTTTCTGTCCCATCGTAATAGTCAAAACTAGTAGCTGGTAATTCATCTTCTCCGCTTCTAACTACAATAGATTCTAGTAACCTAATAGCATTGTTCCGACCGTTATAGGTTAAATCATAAGTACGAACTAGTTCCTCTTCTTCTTCAGCTAAAGAGTAAATCTCTATTTTATCGATTATAAAATTTGTAGTGGTAGCAAATCCTCTTTCATAAGACGTGTACAGGGGACGTTCTTCTAAGATAAACCTAACCTCAAAAACACCTTCTTCATCTCCGTGCCCCGTGTAACGAATAGTATCGATATATACCTGTCCACTATCTTCCGTATAAGTGTAAGTCATATAGTTACCATTAGGTTCCTCTACTCTCTCCAACATCCACTTATAAACTTCTTCTTCATTATCTGGATTTGTGTGTCTGGTTTCTGCACTAGATCCAAAAGTATACCTAACTCCACGAGTATCTGTCGCTACCCAATGATCATCTGCAAAAACATATTTGGTGAAGTTTGTTTCTGTTTTGGCACCATATAGGCCATTTCCTTGATCCACAACAACCAACTCTGCAGTGCTTCCGTTGATATCTGCCGTAAAATCATCCTGTGTATACAACTTATCTACCCCTTTTCTGGTACTACGGAAAATAGCATTAGTAGGCAAAGACCAACCATAACCAACTAGGGAATCTAGTTTATTCTGAGTACTAGAATAGGTGAGAGAAATGCTAGGTGTCATTCCTTTTCTTCCTTGCGGCACCCATAGAGGATATCTATAAGTAGCACTTCCGGTAAAAAGGTCTGTTTCAAAGTCTCTAGTGGAATTCTTGAGCCAATCAAAGGCATTGGAGATTTCTGGTTTTGGGGGCTCTGGAGTTTCTGGATCTTCTTCGTCATCCTCTCCTGGATCACGGGGAGGATCTTCCAATTGTTGGTTGTCTGCCAAATCTACATTTTCTTCCTCTAGTAGATCCTCTTCTGTAACTACAACTTCTTCTTCTGGAAAAACCCCTAAAGTATTATCCATAGGAGGCAATACTTCTGCTGTGTCTACTAATCCTGTTGTAGAACTAGAAGTAGAAGAAGTGGTCGTTATTTCCTCCACTTTTTGAGCAGAAACAAGGGAAGTATTTCCTAAAAAAATTAGAAGCAAGGTGATGTTGAAAATGTAGGTAAATTTTTTCATTAATATTATATTATAATATAATAGTTAGTATTTTTTAGTTTGAATTTTTATTCTTCAATTAGGGCACAATCACCATAATAAGCGTTCCCCATATCATTTCTTCCTGTGGCACACCTATAAACAATGTCCCAACCGTGACCATTGTTAAGCATTAAACATTCAAATGTTTGATTATAATGGAATTGTCCATTCACGTATTTATAGTAATAAAGAAGGTCTAATAACCCATCTCCATTAACATCTGCTAATTGTTTAAATGTACGATCTGGTACAGTTTCTCCGGCAGGAAAATTAGATAAACTCCAATCATTATTAGGATTAAATTCGTTAGAATTAGGCCAATCTTCATAATTATCTACACAGCTTGGATTATCTAATCCAGTAGGCCAAGCTAAAACCACTGGGTTATCCATATCCTCAATCCCCTGATCTGGATCAACATCTAAGGCGAAAGAAGAAGTAGAAATAAGTATTATCACCAGAATTAATCCTGGGATAAGAGAGAACGGATACGAGATAACTTTTTTCATAAGAAAAAGAATTAAGAAATTAATTAATCAACCACAGCACAATCGCCATAAAAACTACCAGTATTATTATCTACATTTATAATTCCATAACACCGATATACCGGTTCCCAACCATGGCCGTTGTTTAGAAGAACACATTCCTGAATTTCCCTATTTATTACCTGAGCATTATGTAAATGAAACGCATGGTAGGTGTAGATGAAATCAGATAAACCATCCCTGTTAATGTCCATCACAAATTCCCTTTTGGCTTGAGGATTTTCAAAATAAGGAATAGGAGCTCCCCATCCATCCTTTGGTTCATCATTCCACGCTTCAAATGGCAAAAAACTCAAAGACCAATCATTGTTATCTGTATGTTCTCTAGAATGAGGTAGGTCTTCATAATTATCCAAACAAGCCGGCGCAATAATATCCTGTCGTATTTCTGCTAAAACAAAAGGAGGGCTTTCTTCATACAAAGCCTCATCGTTGTTGTCCAAAGCAAAGGATGAATTGGAAAATATTATCACTAGAATGACTAGTCCTGCTACAAAATAAGGAAATAAATTTGTTAGTGTTTTTTTCATCAGAGTTAAAAGTTAAGGTTAAAAATATTTTTAAATCACTATTCATCTATTACCGCACAGTCACCATAAAAAGTACCAGTATTATCTTCTACATCTATAATCCCGTAACATCTGTAAGCTAAATCCCAACCATGACCACTATTTAGATAAACACATTCTTGGATTTCTCTACTGTCTATATCACCACCTCCGTCTACATTCGCCTTATGGAAAGTATAAAAATAATCAACAAATCCATCTCCATTAACATCTATAAACTGTTCCCTCCGGGGGTCTGGACTATCAAAATAAGGAATCGGCACTCCCCGTCTATTAGCCTCTCTGTTCCAGAACTCAAAAGGAAAAAATTTTAAAGACCAATCATTATTGGGGGTGTATTCTCCAGAATGAGGCAGATCTTCATAATTATCCAAACAAGCCGGCGCAATGACATCTTGTCTTAGATTCCCAAGTACCACCGGATCATCCATATCATCTATTCCTTGGCCTGGATCAACATCCAGAGCAAACGAGAAAGTGTAAAAAGAAATAGCCATAATGGCTAAACCGGAAATGAATAAAGAAAAAAGCGTTAAAGGACGCATTAAAAATGTCTTCATGGGGTAAGGGGTTAAAATTAACTAAAGAATGTAGACAAAATCTAATTTCTGTCAAAAAATGTTTTAATTTTATTTTAATAATTCTCTACTTATTTCAGAAATTCTTCTTTAGTTTCTACGTAATCATCACGTCCCGCAAAATGCGTAGAAGAAAAACAAAGTAATACGCAATCTGGAGAGAAATTCTTGAACTCGTGCCAACAATCTTTACGAATTAGAAGTCCTTTGTTTTTCTTATCTAGTCTTATTTCCTGATCACCACTTCCATCATTAACCACTGCAGTTACAGTGCCAGACGAAGCAACAAATACCTCTTCTTCAGTTTTATGCGCATGTCCACCTCTCACAGCATTCTCTTTTCCTGTGACCAAATAAACTCTCTTTACAGTTATTGGAAAAGAACTATCTAGTTCAAAAGGAATTGTTTCTCCTCTAGAATCTGCAAAATACGGAAAATCTATTAGTTCAAATTTCATTGTTGATAACGATAATATTTCCGTAAATATTCTCGAATACTACTACGAGAATAAGGACTATTCCTAGTACTAGAACTAGTACTGTTTCTAGTTCTAGCGACTGGAGTTCTTCTAAACGTTCTAATCGGTCTCCTTATAACAGAAGAGGTGCTTTTCTTTTCTACTTCGCTAGTAGGCACCTTCTGTACAAAGTTAGAAGTCTTTTTTCCTTCAACTTTAGTCTTATAAAAATCCAAAATATCCTCATCCACCTCAACAGAAAGATTAGCATTCTCATTCACCCAAGTCCGCAATTGCGGATAAGCAAGAATAAAGGCATTATATTCCTTATCTCGCAGAGTTGGGATCCCAATAAACTCTCCATTGCTATCAAAAGCAGCTCCACCAGAATTACCAAAACTTACTTTCACATCGGTTAAGTAGTAGATTTCCTCTGTATCTTTCCTTTGTGCTAAATTAGTAATTTGACCTCTAGTAATAGTTAGTGTGTCTCCAGCAGTTTGCAATGATCCTCCTTCTTTAGTCCAAGCTCGGATATTCTCTAGAGTCTTTTTACCACCAAAGTTTTGCAAACCCTCTACTGGAGAAGGAAATCCCTGCACTCTAATACTACCTCCTTTACGTCTTAACTGACTCGCTAAACGCACTTGGGGCAGATAGACATCATCATCCAGAGTTCGTACTAAAGCGGCATCAAATTTGGGATGTAGAGCTAGTACCATAGCTGGAACATTGCAATCTACCGGACGAGTAGATTTATTTTTAGCCGGACAAAGAAGAATAAACTCAGCGGCACTACCATCTTCTTCTGTAACTACATGCTTATTGGTCAAAATCAAATCTGGACCAATAGCTGTTCCAGATCCTAAGGATAAACTCTTTAAATTACTGCCATCCCAAGAAAAGGTTACAATTTGTACCAGTTCTACTGATGCAAAAACTGGACTAACAAGTAATATGCCAACCAAAAAAAGAATCTTTTTCACGTTGAAAACGATACGTTTTTGAGTCTAAAAAGCAATTATATTATAATATAATAAAATAAGGGCTGGAATATAGCCGGAAAATTTGTGTTTTCCGCTAAAATTTGAAACAATTTTAAAAAATAAACATGAAACAAAAATTGCTTTTCGGAATCGGTTTACTTTTATTTGCTCCTTTTCTTGTTTTTGCAGAAAACATTGCCATCCCTGGCGGACTAGATTGGGATAATTCTATGATGCAGATTGTATTCACTGAACCAGGTGAAGCGGTAGCTACTACACCCGCTTTTTCTTGTTTAGGAGTTTCTCTACCCTTCAATGAATCTCTATCTGCCATCGGTTTTTCTGATGAAACCCACGAATTAAATCTTAATAATTGTTTCCAACAAGCTGGAGATTATGTCGTAACTATTACCCTAGTAGATTTAGCTGGAAATCCTAGTAATTCTACGCATCACTTCCGCATCTTGCCAACCACTCCGAGTGAAGAAACCTCCACCCTTGAGTCAGCAGGAAACTGCAATACTGTGGGGGATAACCCTAACGCCAACGGCGCTGATGAGTGTGGTATGACTTTTACAGTTAGGGATGCTTTTGGTAATCCAGTTTATCAAGTTAATTCTGTAAAATTGTGGTCAAGCGTAGAAGATTTTGAAGATGATGCCAATACCCGTGTAAAATTTCGAGAAGGATTGAAAATTTTGGAAGACCAAGAAGGAATTCCTACTGCTGAACCAGACGAAGAAAATCTCGAAGTAATCGGTGGGCTTAAATCTTTTGGTATTACTGCTGTAGCTCCTAGTATTGCTCGTTATGGTTATTTAGCGCAAAGAGTAGCGAGACTACTACCTTTTTCTATCAAAGTTCCCGTAATTAATGAAGTTGGGCAAGTAGATGGTGGTAATACTACCACTCTAAACCTCGCAGATATTCCTTTGGCTTTTAAGCATCTTTTTTCATTCAACATCACTGGTGACGAATTCCGTTGGCAGGGTGGTAATGGAGCCGATGGAACAATAGAAATTACACCATCTGAAGGTTATGCTGGAATCCCAGCAGCAAATTTGAGATCTGGTGTTTTAACCAACCGCAACCCTAGTTTCGTCGAATACTACCAACCAGAAAATCCGGCTGGATGTTCTGCTATTTGTACAGAAGACGAAGAAGAATGTGTTCAGTGTACTAGAATAATCAATGATAACTTCACCTTAGAAGACTTGTCAGAATTGGAAGGAATCGATGTTGAGGTTATTGCCGTTCCTTCTACTTGGGAACAAGGAGTAATTATTGATGAGAATTCTCATCTTTCTTTTACTACTGACATTACTTACGAAGTAGGTGGTCAGACTGTTAGTTATCCTGGAGGAGGAGTAGCTCTCAATGCCGAACTCAATGAAGAACTAGATCCAGACGGGGTAGAAAATCTTATTGGTTACGGAGATAGTGATTTAGGACTAACCATTGTTGGAGCAGATATTGAAGGAGGGATTTTAGGAGACAAAACTAAAATGGTTCAACAAGCCGTTAATGATGATGACTATACCTTTACCGTTGGAAATATCTCCGTCAAAGATCTCCGAGAAGAAATCAGAAAAAATGCTACTAGCTTGATTCGGGGAAGTAGTAATACTCAAGCAGGAGAACTTGAAAGTAGTGAATGGTTCCTTGATTCCAATGTTGCTGTTGTTGAAAACAGTGATGTCACCATGCCAGACGAAGTACAACTACCTTCGGGGAAAAATACTTTAATTATCAAAAACGGTAATCTAATTATTGATGGTAACTTATTCTATGAAGATAACGAAAATGATTCTTTTGGAGTAATTTTGATCAATGACGATACTGATCCCTACCTAACAACTGGAAATATTTTTGTCCGCCCTGGTGTAACAAACATCGTCGGAACTTATTTCGCCGATGGTGGAATTATGACTACAGCCGATGGTTTAGAAGATGCTAATGGTGATGAAAATGATAACCAGTTACTTCTAACAGGAAACATTTTCACCAGAAACACTCTCGGAGGATCAATGCTCCGTGACGAAAATGGTTACTTTACTCCTTGGGGTACTACTGAAGATTCTGCCGAAGCCAGAAGATATGATCTGCACTTTGTCAGAAGATACGCCCCTGGACCGGATGGATCTTGTACTACTGAAGGTGGTAACGGACTGGGGGATGGAGGTTGTGACTCTAACACCAATGCTTTCGTAATTAGAATAGACCGTAAAGCTTCAGAAATACCACCCCCTGGATTTCAATCCACTGGGTCTTTCGGAAGATAAATAATAATTATTCGGCGATAATATTCTTCAAGGTGCGCACCATGACTCCTGTTGCTCCCTTTTGGGTGATTTCATCACCATATTTAGAATGGAAAGCGGTTCCGGCAATGTCCATATGCACCCAAGGAGTGTTATCCACAAAGTGATCTAGAAAGGCTGCAGCCATAGAGCTACCAGCAGAAACTCCAGCAGTCCAGTTGAGAAGGTCCGAAATCTCTCCTTTTGTTTTCTCCTTGAAGTGTGGGGTAATAGGAAGCTCCCAGACATCTTCATCTGCTTCTTCAGCAGCTTTGATTACCTTACTCATCATCTTCTTGTCATTACCCAGTAAGGCTGTAATTTCGTAACCCAGAGCCGCAATTGCTGCGCCCGTAAGAGTGGCCAAATCTATCATTAACGCTGGCTTGTATTTTTTAGCGGCATAATACAGGCAATCTGCCAAAACTAATCTACCTTCCGCATCAGTGTTGGTGATTTCTATAGTTTTACCACCCATAGAATTCAAGACATCTCCTGGTTTGAAAGCTTGTCCGGAAACTAGGTTCTCTACAGCCCCAATAACTCCCATGATATTTTTCTTGGGATTTTGTTTAGCAATCCATTGGAAAGCTCCCAAGACCGAAGCTGCTCCAGACATGTCAGATTTCATTTCTTCAATATGGTTAGTTGGTTTAAGGTTGTATCCACCAGCGTCAAAACAAACTCCTTTACCAATTAGAACTAAAGGCTTTTCGTTTTTCTTTCCCCCGTTGTATTCTAAAACAATTAGTTGGGATTCTTCGTGTGATCCTTGTCCTACACCAAAGAAACTATCCATTTTTAATTTCTTGAGTTCTTTTTCTCCATATATCTTTACTTTCACTTTATTTCCTACTCCTTTTCCTACTTCTTTGGCTTTGTTAGACAAAACCTTGGGGGTGAGTAAATTAGCTGGTAAATTAATTAAGTCTCTAGCGAAATTAGTAGCTTCTGCTAAATCTTTTTCCGCATTAACTTCTTTAGCGGTAATTTTATCCTGACAAATAATTTGCAAGCTAGTTGGAGAAAAATGTTCCTTCTTGTCCCCAATCTTGAATTCATAATTACCTAAAATTGCCCCAGAAATAATTCTTCTGACGTCTAAGTTGTTAGGAAGTAGAAATTGTACCTTAGCAATTTTTAGTTTCTTGGCTTTCCTAATTGCCGCCCCTCCAGCACGTCTTTGTTCTCGCAAATATTCTCCTTTTCCTGTACCAATTAGGAAAGTCTTTTTTTGCCCCGAAATGCTTGGAAAAAGTTGTATTATTTCTCCCAATTCTCCTTTGAGGTCTTTTTGGGAAAAACTATTTGCAATTTGTTTTTCCAAAACAGTAGGTAAAAATTTACCAAATATTTTTTTGTCCCATTTTTTTTCTGGAACAAAGATAAATAAAGCGTCAGAACTGGAAATCTTGTCAGAAACGATGACTTTCATGGCAAATTTTTAAAAAATAATCAAAGCGAAGGAAGTGTACTCAAAAAAAGAGGCTCTTCAAATTGAATTTTAGGGAAAAGTAGAGTATAATAATTGGATGATTTCTAATAACTCTAACTTTTCCGTGCTAAGTTTTGTAACTAAACCTTTTCATCGCTGGAGAGAACATCTGCATGAGAACAAAATGATTAAGAATGCCGTAGAAAATCTCATTCTTAATTCTAATCTCGAAGCTAAATTCTTTGTGATGTCGATCATCTCTGGAATTATGGCTACTATTGGTATTCTCATGGAAGACGTTGTAATTCTAATTGCTGCCATGGTTTTGGCCCCACTCCTTAATCCCATTCTCGCTTTAGCGGCTGGAATAGTACTAGGACACATGAGATTAGTCTGGTATGCCATTAAGGGGTTTTTCGGTGGATTTTTAGCAATTATTCTAGTAGTCGCTGGATTTACTCGGGGACTGATGTACCTAAATTACGATCTAAACATTGCACATTTCTTTGCTAAGTTTGAATCAGAAAGTGTCACTTTACTTCTAATTATCTCTGCTTTCTTGAGCGGATTTGCAGGTGTTTATTCTTGGCTTAAATCTAGTAACAGCTTTAATCTCGTCGGTGTAGCTATTGCTGTAGCCTTAATTCCTCTGGTAAGCGCCTTGGGAATTCTTTTAGGATTAGAAAAGATAACTGCCATGGGATACTTGGCTGGTTGGTTTGGATTTAATCTTCTGAGTCTAATCTTGGGAGCAATTACGGCTTTTGTGATCTTAGGATTCCGTCATCCTAAACAGCAAATAACCAAAGATTTAGAAGAAGTATCTCAGGCAAAATAGCGTTATATTATAATATAATCACCTTAGCTTCCAAAAGATCTGTTTGGGGATTCTTAGGTCAATATGAACAAACTGATTAGTATATAGTCCTATTTCGTTAATAGATTCTTCTAGTTTCTGGAGTTGTGGTTCTATCTCTTGTTGCAAATCCAACCAAATTGCCATTTCTCCGGTAGAGATTAGATGAAGTTCCTTAGCAGTCCAATATAGGTGGGTGGCATGTAGTGGTAATTTTACAACTTGTTGTAAAAAGTTTTCTGCCCTAATTATTTTTTGTAAATCTTCTTTGTCCATGATTTTCTCTCGCAACTGGATAGTGTTTTCGTGTTGGAAAACTTTAATTACCGGTAAATCTTCCTCGGGTTCTTCCTTGAGTACCACACCATCGGCAGAGATCACTGCAAAATTAGCAGTATCAGTATTAAGAAGATTGAATAAAGGTGGAGAAATAGTGATTTTGAGGATAATTTCTGACGGCCAGTTTTCTTCCACTTTTATTTCCCTGAATTCTGGAAAACTTTCCTGGAGAGTAGAAACAACTTCTCTCTGAGATAAAAAAAGCATGTTTTTTCCATAGAAATCCTCTAATACTTTTTCTACTCGTTCTATATCTAAATCTGGATTATCTCTAACCACACTTATCTTTTTAAGATTAAAATAGGGAGAAAATACTGCAAAAACAATAAATAAAGCCATTATGCTAAAAAGAATCCCCACAACGATAGAAGTCTTGAAGAGCTTCTTAATTTGTCTAATTAAAAGCACTCTTTCTAGGATGTTTAAGAAACGATTACGTAATTTTTTGGGTTTACGAATCCGTGTCTGATTAGAATCAAGGAGAAACTCTCGACGATGTCGGTATGACTTTTTTCTTTGCATTTTTTAGCTCTACTGTGCCTATTAAATAGCCATAATATCTATTTCTTTCTTCTTAGATATCTCCTCTACTTTTTTATTAGCATCATCTACTTTTTCCTGCACTTGTTTCTCTAGCCTATTGGCTTCGTCTTCTGATATCTCCTTACCATCCTTCTGATTTCTAATCTTTTTCAATAGATCTTGGCGCACATTACGGATAGATATTTTAGCGTTTTCTGTTTTTTCACCAACTTGCTTAACTACTTGCCTGCGACGTTCTTCGGTCATTGGTGGCACTTTGAGAAAAAGATATTCTCCCATATTCTGAGGATTTCCTACGTCTGCTGCGATAAGAGATTTTTCTAAATCTCCCATAACCGCCTTATCCCATGGTTCTATCCGCAAAGTCTGCGCATCCGGACAAGAAATATTAGCAACTGATTTTAATGGCATCGCTGAACCGTAACTGGCGATATGAATCTGGACATCATCTACCATGGCAACATTGGCTCGTCCCACATGCAAAGAACCAAGTTCTACTCCCAAATGGTCGATAATTTTATTAAGGTCTGTGACAAGTTTTTCGATCATAATTAAAAAGCTAAAAACAAAGTGAGTGTAGGCAAAAGGAAGGGAAGATTCAAATAATTAGTTAAACAATATTCCCTAAAATCTCCCGTACCACTTCCCGATCATCAAAGGGAATTACTTTCTTTCCAATCGTTTGCTCTTGTTCACAACCTCTACCCGCCACCAGCACCGTGTCTTCCTTATTAGCAATAAAAATAGCATAACGAATTGCTTCGTAACGGTCTGGTATTTCAAAAAAATGATCTCCTTCTGCCCTCTTTATTTCATGTCTAACCGTTGCCACAATTTTTTTGGGATCATCTTTGTAAGGATCATCGGTAGTGAGCACTATCTCATCTGCCAGTTCCTGTAATATTTTTCCTGCTTCCGACCAAAAGGAAGGCAATCTACTTCCGGTTCCACCCCAAACAACAATAAGGCGTCCTGCTGTTATTTCTTTAAGGGTGGTTAGCACTGCCTGCAAAGCCGGCGGTTTGTAAGTATGATCTACCAAAACCACTAACCCATCCTGACCTCTAATCTGTTCTAGACGACCAGGAACCCCTGGGAAGGAAGCTAAAGCACTTCTTATGTCCCCCAAGGAAATACCTAGTTCTTGTACCCCAGCAATTGCTGCCAAAACATTCTCCAAATTATGTTCGCCAATAAGGGGAACATTTATCTCTATGTTTTCCGTCCCTACTTGTAAACCAAATCCCATCTTCCCTGCTGTAAGTTTAATATCTTTGGCCATCACATCTGCTGTTTTAGTTCTGGAATAAGTTATTAGACGTTCTTTGCAGACCTTGGTGAAGACTTCGTACTGCGTGTCATCTAGATTAAGAACTGTAAAAGGAACTCCTCGAAATAATTTTATTTTGGTCTGCACATATTCCGCAAAGTTATCATGATAATCCAGGTGCTCTCCTTGGGCCATATTGGTCAAAACAGCCCTATCTACTGGAATCCCCCACAGACGATGTTGGTCTATAGCATGAGAAGAAACCTCTATAACAACAAATTCGCAAGCTTCCCGCCTCATTTGACGTAAAAGTTTCTGTGTTGTCCAACTGCGCATGGTAGTACGAAGAGACTCGTTGGGAAGAGTCTTACTGGGTAGGTGAAATTGAATCCCAGAAATCATGCCCACTTTTTTCCCGCTACTCTGTAACAAGTGATAGATTAATTCGCAAGTAGTAGATTTACCACTAGTACCGGTAACGGCAATAATCTTCATCTTCCTTGCTGGAAACCCAAAATATACTGCGGCCACCATCGCTGACAGCTTGTGGTAACTAAGTCTCAACCAGGAACGTTCTGGAATTAATTTTCGTAGCAAATTAAGCATTTCCTTTAGTTTACAAAAAAGTCGGGGTTTGTTAAGTTGTCATCCGCAAATGAATCTCCCTATTGTTGCCATTATTGGCCGTCCCAATGTCGGTAAATCCACCCTCTTTAATTGCTTAGTGAAAGCAAAAAGGGCTATTATTTCTCCTATTCCAGGCACTACCAGAGATAGTCTCATGGAGAAAATCAAAGGAGATAAGACTTCTTACTACATAGTAGATACCGCTGGTCTTACTAATAACCAAGGAGATAGCCTAGAAAACGAAATCCAAACCCAAGTGGAATTATCTATTACTAGAGCAAATCTCATTGTCTTTCTGGTAGATGGAAAAAAGGAACTAACTCAAGACGATGAAGATATCGTCCAAAAGCTACGCAAATCCCGTATTCCAGTCCTATTTGTCGCTAACAAGATAGATGATGGACAAGCAGATCAAACTTTGGAACTAGCTAAATTTGGTTTTGGGGTCCCTTTAACCATTTCTGCCAAGAACTTTACGGGAATTTGGGAATTAGAAGAAGCTATAGAAGACAGATTGCCAGAATATAAGGAGGAGGAACCAGCCGGACAGCAGATAATCAAACTAGCCTTTATCGGTCGTCCCAATGTCGGCAAGAGTTCTCTCAAAAATTCACTTCTGGGACAAAATAGAAGTGTGGTGTCAGAAATTGCTGGCACTACTAGAGACACCATCGACACCGAATTCATTTGGAAAGATCAGGATTTCCTCCTGCTAGATACCGCTGGTCTTCGTCGTCCTGGTAAAATAGAAAGAGATTTAGAATTCTGGAGTAGTGTGCGTACTAAATCTGCCATCGAACGCAGTGACGTTTGTGCCTTAATTATCGATGCTCTAGATGGTGTCACTCATCAAGATTTAGCAATTGCCAGCCAAATTATCGAGGAAGGCAAGGGACTTATACTATGCGTTAACAAACTAGATCTCATCCAAGAGAAAACTAAAACCAAAGAAGAAACAGATGACCGAGAACTAGACGAAATAAAGATGTGGGGCGAAGACTTAGATAAGGTGAGAAAAAAATACAGCGACTATCTTGCTTCTCGTTTTACTTTTGCTCCCTGGGCTCCAGTGGTTTTCTGTTCTGCCAAAACTAAAAAAGGAACCGACAAAATCTTAGAAAGTGCTACTGGTATTTATCAAGAAAGAGAAAAAAGAATAACTACTGCCGAACTTAATCGGTTTATCCCTGGAATTTACCACAGTCATGTTGTTCCCATGGTTGGCACCAAGACTGGGAAGATTAAGTTCGTAGAACAAGTAGAAACCTCTCCTCCTCGTTTTCTTTTCTTTGTTAACAACACCAAGGCTTTCCACTTTAGTTACCGTCGTTTCTTGGAGAACAAAATAAGGGAAAAATACGGCTTCTGGGGGACTCCTCTACAAATAGAATTCCGAGATAGCATGGAAAAAGCACCGAAAAGAAGAAAGTAGTATATTATAGTAAACAATCCCCGGGCTAAAGCCCGGGGCATTTTTTTACACAGGCGGCACAATTTGGATCTTAATTTTCTTCTCCCTGCTTTTCTATATATTCCTTCATAACCTCTTCGTGGAGCACTCCAACTGTTTC
>JAIPIW010000024.1 GCA_021734525.1 Candidatus Altimarinota bacterium
AAAAGACGTGGAATTAAAAAAGACGTGTTTTTATTACACCTCAAAGAATGTGAGTTTCGATTTAATTATCGGAACGAAAATCTTTATGCTAAACTGTTAGAAATTCTTAAAAATAACTCGCTGTTCTAGTCTTGACCCATAACAGATTCTATTTGTGCCTGATGAATACCACGTGTTCTACGATAAGAAGGCTTAATAATTCTAGAACCTTGTCGCTGAAACATTTCTTCTAAAGAAGTATTAGGATTAACTTCGTTAATACCGTGGGGACTGGCCATACCAGCGAAAGCCAAACGAGAACCAACGATAAGCAGTGTCCAGAAAAGGAAACGAATAAAAAGTTTTACCATGAAAAAATGTTTCTAAAAACAGAACAAGAGGCTTTTACTTATTCTTCCCAATTTTGTCAAAAGATTTTCTATTAATTTTGTATCCTATCTTTGAGTCTTTTGTTCTTTTTATTAGTACTCTCATCTGCCGAAACTTTTTCAATAACAAACACTTCATCATTAACGCGTACCTTTTTATCTACCGTAAAAGTAACCGTCATCTCCTTATTAGCCTCTTTGACAGGATTACCACCTATGTCTCTTAACTCTACTATTTTTTGTTTTACGGTTCCACTGGTATTACCAATAATATAAATCTCATCTCCTAGATGTAATTCTCCCGACTGGATCAGAACTTCGGTAATACTTTTCCGAGAAAAAAAGTGCGTAACTTTTCCAACATGAATTTTACGGGTCGTAGCTTTAGAACCATATGACGCACTCCAAGCCCCTACTGGTTTACCAAAGAAAAAACCTCGGGAAAATCCACGGTTATAGACAGACTTCAAGTCATTTAATAACTCTGTTATTAGTTTTTTGTTGTATTTCCCTTTTTCTATGGCTTCTATAGCCTTCCGATAAGCACCAATAACGGTAGATACATATTCTGGTGATCTTCCTCGTCCTTCTATTTTTAAGCAACTTACTCCGGTATCTATCACTTGGTCTAAAAACTCTATCGCACAAAGATCTTCGGGACTCATCACATACTGATCTTCTACCTTGAATTCAGATCCAGTTTCTGTGTCGGTAACCTTGTACGCTCTGCGACACATTTGACGACACATTCCCCTATTGGCGGAACAACCATTTTCAAAGGCGGACATAAAACATCGTCCACTGACAGAAATACACATGGCACCATGCACAAATACTTCTATTTCTATTAAGTTGCCCTTTGGTCCGCGGATATTTTGTTTCTTAATTTCTTTTACAATCCTTTTTATTTGTCCCAAATCCAGTTCTCTTGCCAAGACCATGCGGTCGACAAACTGGGCAAAAACCTTGATGGCTTCTAGGTTAGAAATAGAAAGTTGGGTAGAACAATGTACCTCCTGTCCTATTTCCCGACAGTAAGAAAGAACTGATAAGTCAGAAGCAATAATGGCATCTATCTTATTCTTCTTCGCTTCATCTACGATTTTTTTCATAAGTTCTTTCTCACCATCATAAATAATGGTGTTGAGAGTAATGTAGGAACGAATCTTGTTTTTCTGACAAGTCTTGGAGATTTCTTTGAGATCCGTAAAAGTAAATCCTTTTACTGCTCCCTGTCTCATGTTTAAATGTGTTACCCCAAAGTAAATAGCATCTGCTCCAGCATCAATAGCAGAATGAAGAGCGGCAAAGCTGCCCACCGGAGCAAGTAATTCTATGTTTTTCATAAGAGTAGAGCGAGTGTGCCAACTTTTGGAAAAAATTCAATGCCCAGCTATTATATTATAATATAATAATGTGTGTTTCTTAAAAAAACTAGACAAATCCCCTCTCCACGATTACAGTAACGCCCGTCTATGCCTATTTCCGTCCACGATCTCGCCAAACAACTAGCCATTGCTCCAGAAGCAGTCCAGCTTCACGCCATGGACTTGGATTTTGAGATTGGAGAAGATGATCTAGTATCTGATGAAATAGCGGCCGAAATAAAGAAAATAGAACTAGGAGACGAAGTAAAGCAAGCAGAACATGAGATAGAAGAAGAATTACAACGAGAGATTGTCGAAGAACAACAAAAGAAAACTGCTGGACAAAAGAAATCTATCCGTAAAAAACCTAAAGTAGAAAAGGAAGAACAAGAAGAAGTGGTGGAAGTTGTTAAGTCTGACGATGGAACAATAATCCTGCCAGAAAATCTAACTGTCCGACAACTAGCTCTCAAGATTTCTAAACCAATTCCAATAGTACTGGTAAAACTTAAACAGAACGGAATTATTGCCAATCTGGCTCAGGACATAGATTACGAAACCGCAGCTGTGGTAGCTGACGAACTAGGAATTAAAGTAAAAAAAGAAGCCGTAGAACTAACGGGAGAAGAACTTTTCCGGGCAGATATTTCTCAGTTACTTAAAGACGAAGAACCAGAAACTCTGCAAAAACGTCCCCCTGTTATTTCTATCATGGGACATGTTGACCACGGAAAAACTTCTATCCTAGATCACATTAGGAAAACTAAAGTGGCGGAAGGAGAGGCTGGAGGAATAACGCAAAGAATTGGTGCTTACCAAGTAAATGTAGATGGAGACCTTATTACTTTCCTAGACACTCCTGGACACGAAGCTTTTACGGTTATGCGTGCCAGAGGAGCACGAGCCACTGACGTTGCCATTCTAGTGGTAGCAGCTAACGAAGGATTAAAACCACAATCTATTGAAGCGATTAACCACGCTAAAGAAGCCAATATTCCTATTATTGTGGCTATCAACAAGATTGACTTGGAGGGAGCTAATATTGATCAAATTAAAGGACAACTCGCAGAACAAGACCTTAACCCAGAAGACTGGGGTGGAAAAACTCCTTGTATTCCAGTTAGTGCTAAAACCGGAGAAGGAATAGACAAGTTGTTAGATACTGTAAAAATTGTCGCAGAACTCCAAGACTTAAAAGCCAATCCCAACAGAACTGCTATTGCGACCGTCATAGAATCTCAAATGCAGGAGGGGGTTGGACCAACAGCAACTGTTTTAGTTAACACTGGAACCCTTAAACAAGGAGATGCTTTCGTTATTTATGACCAACACGGCAAGATCCGCACCATGAAGAATTTTGAAGGTAAAGATATTAAGCAAGCCCTACCTTCTACTCCAGTCCAGATAACTGGACTTTCTAAATTACCACACGTAGGAGATTTGGTACAGATTATGGAATCGGAAAAGATTGCGAGACGCAAAGCAGAAGAAGTTGCTTCTATTTCTCACGAAGATGAACTAGGAAAACGCAAGAAATTCTCTCTGGCAACCATGAAATCTAAACTGGCAGAAGGAAAGCTTCAGCAATTGAAGGTAATTGTAAAAGCAGACTCTAGAGGAACCATGGAAGCCGTCAAAAACGAAGTAGAAAAAGTAAAAACTGATGAAGCTTTTACTAAGGTAGTTCATGCGGGAGTAGGAGAAATAACCGAATCTGATGTCATGCTCGGAAGTGCAGGGAGTACTATTATTGTGGGCTTTAATGTCGAAGCCTCTAACAGAATCCAAAAATTAGCCGAAAAAGAAAACGTTGGTATTTTTTCTTTTGATGTCATCTACCACCTCACCGAGAAAATAAATGACATCTTACTAGGTAAACTAGAAGAAGCAGAAATAGAAACCATTGTCGGAGAATTTAAGGTTAAAGCTATTTTTGCTTCTAATAAGAAGATGGCAGTCTTGGGAGGAGATGTTATTAGTGGAAAAGTACGCAAACTATCTAAATTTAGATTGTTTAGGGAAGTAAAGAATGAAGAGACTGGAGATATGGAAGAACAATTAATTGCAGAAGGAAAAATTGCTTCGGTCCAGATTGGACAAAAAGAAACTAATGAAATTAATGAAGGGACAGAATGTGGAATGAAGATTGACCACAATGGACTAGTGTTTAAGGAAGGTGATCGGTTAGAACTATTTGTGGTGAAGAAATAGAGTTACCCCTAACCCTCTTGGCAAAATTACAACTCTTCTCTAGTATCTCGCCTGAATGAAAAAGTCAGAATTCCTTTTTCCTTTGGCGAGAATTATTAATGATATGGTAATGACCTTTCTAGGTCTTCTTCTCGCTTATTTTTTGCGTATGCGTTGGTTCGAGATTTTTGACTTATCTGCTCCAACTACGTTGTTTCCCTTAGATCTTTTCTATATTTTTGCCACTAAAATCGCCATTATTCTGGTTATTATTATGGCTCTCAATGGCCGTTATGGTTTTGGCAAAGACGAAAAAATCTGGGATGAATTCTTACATGTTTTCTGGGTGTTTTCTGCTGGGATGGCTTTGGTTTTAGTCAGTTTTTTCTTCGCCAAATTCATCTTCTTTTCTCGTTTTATTTTTGGTTTTGGGTGGTTATTTAGCATTGTTTTTCTTTTGGCTGGTCGAATTGGTTTACGACAAATCAGACAGAAGTTCTACGCAGCTGGTTTTGGCAAGATTAGAGTCTTGGTTTTGGGAGGAGGAAAAATTGCTAATGAAGCAATTTCCTTCCTCAAGTCTTCCCCTAAATACGAAATAGTTGGTCATGTTTCTCAACAAGAGAAATATTCCAACGAGGATACTTTTGAAAAACTTCTCAAAAATTTACATCCCCACGAAGTACTACTGGCAGACGAAAAATCCTCTGAGAAAATTACGGCCAAACTTGTCCGAATGACTCATATTAATCACATTCGCTTCCGCTTCCTGCCAGACGAATTAGGACTAGATCTGGCTAGTGTGGAAGTATCTACTTTGGGAGACTTGCCACTAGTCACCTTAAACAACACTAAATTAGGAGGCTGGGGATATATTACTAAATCTGGTATAGATTTCTTACTGGCTTCTATCGCTGGAATTGTTTTTAGTCCGGTAATTGGAATCGTGGCCTGGAAGGTTTGGCAACAAGACAAAACTGCTCCTATTTTTTATGGGTCAGAAAGAATTGGTCGTAAGAGGAAGAAGTTTGTTTGCTGGAAGTTTAGGACGATGGTCAAAGATGCTGAATCAAAAAAAGAAAAACTACTTTCTAAAAATGAAAGACCAGGCGGTGTTCTTTTTAAAATGGAAAATGATCCCCGCATTACTCCCTTAGGAAAGAAATTAAGGAAATGGTCTTTAGACGAATTACCGCAACTCTGGAATGTGCTTAAGGGAGAGATGAGTCTTATTGGACCGCGTCCTCATTTACCAGAAGAGGTCAAAAAATACGCTAAAGATGATTTACGAGTCTTGGGAGTAAAACCAGGTATTACTGGTTTTGCCCAAATTAATGGTCGCTCTAATCTTTCTTTCCAGGAGGAAATGAACTTCGAATTATTTTATCTCAAAAACTGGAGTTTGCGGTTAGATGCCATTGTTTTCCTCAAAACCATCTGGATTGTCATTAAGAGAAAAAACGTTAGTTAATTTACATGATAATGTAATTGACATCTTTGCTCTTCCCGACCAAAATTAGCACACGTTTTTAACTTATTTATATGAGAAAATTTCTAGTCCTCTTACTCATCTCTGTAATTTTAGTCCCACAGGGGTTTTCTTTCCGAGATGTCGCTAACCATTCTAAACTCTATCCACAGATCCAAACTCTCATCGATAAAGGGGTCATGGAAGATGGTACTTTTTTCCGTGCCAACGACCCAGTACCAGCTCAGATGTTTTGGAAGATGCTCTTACTAGATGCCGAATTCGATCCCAACTCTGCTACCTTTGAAACTCCCCTACCACCTAATATGACTGAGGATGATTCTCTGGCTCAGTTTATACGGGAAGCAATTCGTAGAGGATTTATCGACGGGGAAGTAGATTTTGATAGGGACCGTAATGTAACCAGAAGTGAGGCCATAGAATTCATTGTCAAAACCAAAGGAATCCTAACAGTCAAAACACCTTCTAATATCTTTATGCGCAAACTCTCTAATATTCCGAAAAGCGCTAGCTATGTTCCTTACTTCGAAGCAGCCTATGCTTCTGGAATCTTGGAAGATATAGATATTTATGATCTAAAACCAAAAGGATTACTTACCCGTCGTGATTTTGTACGTTGGCTATATAACTTCACTACTAACGGAGCAGATAAGAAATCCACTCTTAATCCCCGTGGCGCAATAACTAGAGCAAGAACTCTACGTAATAGGCAAAGAACTACCGAAGAACAATTAGAAAATAAAACCAACTCTTCTCCAATTAGGATTGAAAGTCTAAATGGCACTATAAATCTTAGTGAGGTTCGTAGTGCTGGAGAAGGATTCCGGATCCCCAATGGCCGAATCTTGGAAGAAATCTTCCGTGTTGTTGAATCCAAATATCGTTTCTCAGAGCAGCTTACTGAAGAAAAAAAAGAGGCTATGGTAGAAGCAGCTATGACCGCCTTAATTAAAGCATTGGGAGACAAATACTCTTCTTATATTGAACCAGAAAAAGCCAAAGACTTTCGGGCAGATATTAATGGAAAATTTGAAGGGATTGGTGCTTTTGTGGAACTTATCGAAGATGAATTCACTATTGTTGCTCCTATCAAAGGCTCTCCTGCAGAAGCTGCTGGAGTTTTAGCTGGAGACATTATTACGCATGTTAATGACGAAGACATTGCTGGATATAGTGCCGGAAAAATTGTCGATCTTATTAAAGGACCAGCTGGTTCCTACGTCACCCTAACAATTCTCCGAGACGAAAGAACCCAAAAGATAACTATAACTAGAGGAAAAATAACTATTCCTGCTATTACTATTAAGTGGGAAAAATCTGTTCCTGTTATTGGTATCCATAAGTTTACCAATAACACTCAATTAGATTTCGCTAAAATTCTCAAGGACGAAGTTCTACCGAAAAATCCTCGTGGAATTGTTATTGATCTAAGAAATAATCCTGGCGGACTCCTTACTTCTGCTGTCTCTATGGGAGAGTTCTTTTTGGATCGAGGAGATACTATCTTTTTTACAGATTATAAAGCTGGTAAAAATTCATATAATTCAAGCAGAAAAGGAGAATTATTTGGTCAAAAAAATATCGTAGTCTTGCAAAACAAAGGAACTGCTTCTGCTTCTGAAATTCTTAGTGCTATGATCCAAGATTACGGAATTGGAACTATAATTGGAACAAAATCTGTTGGAAAAGATAGCGTTCAAGAAATTACTAATTATGGTAATGGTGGTTCCCTGAAACTTACTGTTGCTAAATGGTTAACTCCCAAAGGACGCTGGTTCCACGATAGTGACAAAGAAGAAGAACAAGGCGTAATTCCAGATATTGAAATCCCCGATCCCACTCCCGAAGAAAGAAAACAAGAAATAGATCACCAATTAGACCGTGCTATCCAAGAGGTTCTCAACCGCTAAAGCAGCTTATTATCCTAAATGTCATATGGATAGTGATAAGAAAAAACAAGATCTGTTCGACAAAGAGCGATTTAAAAAAGAGATTGCTAAAGCTAAAGAAATATACTTTTCTTGGCCTGAAGAAATATTCTGTCTTGCTTTAAACGAAAATGTAAAGATAACACGAACTGGATGGGATCATATTGTTAACAAACAAAGAAGAACTAAGAATCAATCATATTTTCGAGCAAAAAATTTTCCACAAGCAAAAAAACTAATAGAAACAATAAATCTAGTACAAGATATCCGAGCCGAAGACCGACCACACGGAACTATAACCTATTAGGTCCTACAAGGGATGCTAGATAAGGTTATTATTCAGGTAGTTATTAGACAAATAGGAAAACAACCGAAACATTTTTTAAGTATTGTTTACAAAGGAGGTGTACCTAGAAGAAGATAAATCGAAGTCACTACCTTGTCTCGCCAGCGGACTATCCGGGCTGTCAAGGTCGTTTATTTCACCGAATCCCTTCAAAGTAAGACTTCACTCTCTAATATACATTCCCATGAAAAATATGTCAACAAACTTGTCAATAGAAATTAAACAAGTTCTCTTTTTTTATTCATGAACAAAAAATTTGACCGAAAAAAAGACTGTCTGTAAAATTCAGGGGAAAATTAAAAACACAGACAAAAATGCTGGAAAGTTTGTTATTGGGAATTGCAGGAATAATGGCTGGGGGAGGCGATATTTACTTTGATAACGCCACTATTGCCCAAGAAACTCTAAATGTTATTGAGAACCGTCTAGTAGTCCAAGCTGAAATCTCTGACACCGAAGAACATTTCGATCCCTTTAATGACGATAAATACGATGATCCAACTACAGGTCTTGCGCCAATTATAGAACCACCTAAATACATATCCAGAAGCGAATGGGGGGCAGATGAGTCTCTTTTAACCCTGAAAACCCATACTAAAAGAGGATTCTTTCAGCGTTGGTTCCAAACAGAAGAAGATCTAGTTCCAGAAAAATACCGTCCCCGTATTGTCCAAACTAAAAACAAACTCGGAGAACTACTATTTTGGCCAAGAGCAGAAAGTCCCAAGATAGAGAAGATTGTTCTCCATCATACTGCCGAAGCTACTTCCGAACGTGATCCCATGGAAATCATGCGTTCTATTTATTATTTCCATACCATTACCCGTGGCTGGGGCGATATTGGTTATAATTTTGTAATAGATAAAGATGGTAATATTTACGAAGGAAGATCTGGTCCCCCTAATACTGTCGGAGCACACGTGGCCTATCACAATATTGGTTCTATTGGTATCGCCTTGATGGGCAACTTCCAAATAGAAAAACCCACGCAAAGACAAATGGAAGTTTTGGAAGTATTGCTAGCAAAGCTCACCTATGACTACGACATTGATCCTTTAGGACGTAGTTTCTTTTTGGAACACAATTCTCAAAATATCACAGTCCACCGTGAAGTCGCTAGACATGATCATCCAACCGCCTGTGCGGGGAAAAACCTTAATGAACTTCTACCAGAATTAAGAGAAAAAGTAGATTACCTCAAAACAGAACTATATTACCAAACGAAAAGTCAGTCTCTCATGGCTCGTGATTTTCTCCAAAAAAGTGCAGATGCTCCCGACATGCTCAAAAAGCCAACTAAATGGGAGAGACCAGAAGATCTAGATGAACCATTAATTAGTTTTAAGAAATTACTTCCTAAACAAATAATTAAACGGAATCAAAGGAAAATTATAGATTTAGAAATAAAAAATGGTTCTGAAAAAGTTTGGAAAGCCAATTCTTCCTTAATTATCGCTAATGTTCCAGAAGGCATGGAAGTAAAAGACTTTCGATCATTAGAGACTGTAAAACCAGGAGAAACTGGTATTTTTAGAGGAAGTATATTCGTCACCAAAACCCCTAATGGTCTCTATAATCTAGTCCTAAATCCCCTTTTCCTTAATGAGAGTGTTTTCCGCGAAAAAGACTTACCAATTCTAAATATCTCTCTCCAAATTTCTGGAGACGCCTCTCCTAAGGAATATGCTAATAATGTTTATGAAAAAAAAGACGATCCTAAACCAGAATTCCTTAAAAAGTTATCCGCGACAATGTTTAAAAGTTCGGCCATAGAAGAGCCGTCTGTAAAAGTAAAACTCGCCTTTTTTAATGAAAAATACGCCGTAGTGGAAGCCAATCAAAACATGACTCTGCGGGAAGGAAACAATATTGTGCATCAGTTTAAGACTGGTGAACGAGTAAAGATAATTTCTCGATTTGAACCAGAAAAAAAACGAAAATACTTAGAAGTATCTACTGAAGGTGAGATTTGGATATTATCTGAAGCTACCTTGCAAACAGAAGGAGTTTTGAGAATTGTTAACTATAACCGAGATTTAGGACATTTGGAATATAACCAATTTAGAAAGCAACTTCACTTCTATCCAGATGGTAATCTTCTAGTAGTTAATGAACTCCCAATCGAAGAATATCTCTGGGGACTAGCCGAGGAACCAACTACAGAACCAGATGCTAAAAAACACGCTATTCACATTTTAGCTCGTAATTACGCTCTAGTTTATTCTGGTCCAAAAAGGAAATTCAATACTGATCTTTATGACCTAGAAGACGATCCCAAAAGCTCTCAATTCTATCTTGGATACGATTGGGAAAAGTACCACTCAGAGCAAAAAGAACTCATCGCCGAAACTAAAGGTATGGTTGGAACTTATCGGGGACAACCAGTAATTCTACCCTACTTCACCCAAAGTAGCGGTCATAGTTCTGATCAATGGCAAAAACAGTATCCTTGGACCAAGTCTCAACCTCTCCCCTTTGATGAAGGCTTAGAACAACGTGGTCATGGAGTAGGTCTTTCTGGTAATACTGCTCGAGAACTAGCTAAACTAGGCGAAGACTATGAAGGAATTATTAAATACTTTTTTGATAATATCGAGATTCAGAAAAGATATTGACAATAAAAAGTCCTTAATTAAACTTTGCCGGCAATGACAAACAAAGGTGGCGCTAAACAACACGGAGGATACTGCATCAACGAACGCAGAATAAAGTCCAAACTTAGTAAACGAGCCAATAAAGAAAAAGCTCGGACTAAACGAGTAGAACTCAAAAAACAAGGATTAAATTGCTAATAAATTAATTACATCTCTTTCTTAGCCATTCCCAAGATCTCTTTTAACTTAGCTGAGATCTTTTTAGGCATTTCGTGTTGCACTCTCACTAAATGATCTCCTGCCCTACCTTGAGATTTAATTCCCTTTCCCTTGACTCGCAATAATTGTCCGTCTTTAGTTCCTTCTGGTACATGTAAATTTACTTTGCCCCAAAAGGTCTCGACTTCAAAAGTACCACCAGAAATAGCATCAAAAACGGGAATTTTTAAAATAGAAACTAAATCCAGTCCTCGGCGTTCAAACTTATTAGAAGCTTCTACTCGGACATGGACGTATAAATCCCCTCTTGTTCCTCCTCTCCTACCAACTTCTCCCTTACCAGATAAGCGTAGAGTTGTTCCATCTTCTACTCCGGCAGGAATTTCTATTTCTATTTTCCGTTTATCTTCTACTCGTCCTTCTCCACTACATTTAGAACAGACTTTATCAAAAGAAGATCCTTCACCATTACAAGTTGGACAAGTTGTTTGTTGGGCTACTACCCCAAAAGGAGTCTGGAATTTCTGGGAAACACTTCCTGTTCCATGACAGGTGAAGCAGGTCTTTTTCCCTTCTCCCCCCTTACCATTACAAGAAGAACAGTTTTCATAATTACGAGAAGCAAAAGTTTTTTTTGTGCCACGGACAGCTTCTGCAAAAGTAAGTACTACTTCCACTTCTAAATCTGCTCCACGAGACTCAGAAGTTCTAGATTTTGTTCTTCCTCCACCCCCAAAGAAGTTAGAAAAAATATCTTCAAAACCACCAAAATCTCCCGTAGAAAATCCAGAAAAACCTTGTCCACCACCAAAACCGGAAAATCCTCCGGCTCCTCCATTACTACTAGTGGTTCCAAACTGATCGTATTGGGCTCTCTTGTTTTTATCTGACAAAGTCTCATACGCTTCGTTAATCTTCTTGAATTTAGCTTCTTCTCCCCCCTTATCTGGATGATGTTTTTTGGCTAAATTACGATATGCCTTTTTAATATCGCTTTCTGAAGCATCTTTAGACACCCCCAAAACCTTATACAAATCTTCTGCCATCAGATAAATTCTAGCATTTATTAGCAGATAAATCAATGGAGTGCTAGGAAATATTCTCTACGCAGCTTGGTCGATAAGAACCTCTACTTCATTTCTTACTTCTTCTGGTAGACTAGACTGACGTTCCTCAATTCGCGCCTGTATTGTTTCCAAGGAAGAACCTGTGGATAATAAAGCTTCTATCTCCCAAACAGCCAAACCAAGTCTTAGCCACCTTAAATATTTATCATCCTGTCTATCTAAATATTTTTCTAGATGAGGATAGTATTCCAAATCCTGTATATTTGGTGTTGTTTCAGAAAGCATCATGTTCTAATAAATAATTTGGTCCACCATCATCACCATTCTTAACTTCTTCTATTCTTCTTAAAACCTCTGTGCAAAAAGAATATAAATCATCAACACGTAAATTCATTCCTGTAATATTGTGAACAGATAATGCTATACTACCTGGATCGATAGAAGTAATCTTAGATAACTCTATGATTTCATCATCTGTTAACTGATTAACCCCACAAACACAATCCATTGATCTGCTAAAGTCTAAGTTCACCATGTTTTTAAAAAATTTTCTTCTCTTTATTGATTTATTATTTTTTGTCAAGTATATCGCAAAGTTATTATATTATAATATAATACACTTCTTCTTGTAAAAAGTCATAAAAACGCTCGACAAAAGGCTTTTCTTCCTGTATAATGCTTGGAATAGAAATTTTTACATGGACAATTTTACGCAAGAATTTGGTAACCAATTAGTACCAGCTGTTACAGAAACACCTGTAGTAGCTAATACTTTCAGTTTACCGTGGTTTGTGTGGGTATTTATTGTCATTTTTGGTCTACTTTTTCTGACCTTTATTTTTCGGTTTTGGTTACGTTATTGGCACCGTCGTCGAGAATTCAGAAATAACGAGTTTGTACATCTCAAGATTACTTTACCCCGCAATGATTCTAAACTAGACAATGAAAGACGAACCGAAAAAGATTTTCGTGAAGCCATTGGTAAGGGACAACAGTTATTCCGTTCCCTCCACGAAACCAGAGATTTAAATCTCTACAATAAGTGGATTAACCATATTTTGTGGAAAAAGCCTGATATTTCTTTAGAACTACAATTTGAAAACCGCCAACTTAGTTTTGTAATTGTTTGTGATGAATATTACCAAAATATCATCCAAAAACAGATTACGAGTTTCTATGAATCGGCAGAAATAGAAATTCTAAGTCCTGAAGAAAGATTTGTAATAAATCCTCAAGGTAGCCATGTTAATGGTTATTACTTTCATACTGAAAGACCTTTTTGGTATCCTATCGAAACCTATAAGAAGATTGAAGATGATGCCCTAAATACCCTGTCCAACTCCTTCTCCAAACTAACCCAAGAAGAGAAGGGAGTTCTCCAGATTGTTATACATCCTACCTCTAACTCCTGGCGCAAAAGAGCCCAAAGAGAAGGAACTCTGATGTTCAAGGGAAAGAAGAGTCATGGTTTTAGAATTCCTGTTATTGGACCAATCCTCAATGTCCTTCTTTTCCCTTTCAAGGTTTTTATTAGAGGTTATGATTCTGCTAAAACTGGCTCTAATGCTCCTGGGGCTTCTGGAGGAGATTCTTATGTGAGAATGCTCCAAAGCGATGAAGAAACTGCTAAATCTGTGGGGGAAAAGGCTAATACTCTTGGTTTTGAAACTATTATCCGCGTACTGGTTAGTTCCCCAGAAAAAAATCGTGTCCAAGAAATGCTTAATGGTATTTTTGTGGCTTTTAATATCTTTGAGGGGAAAGGAACTAACCGTTTTGAAAATCGGAGAGTTTTTCCTATTAATAAATGGAATGCTCCATTGATGGTGCATAACTTTAATTATAGATTACCTTCTTTCTTAGAAAAAACATCCCTACTTTGCACCGAAGAACTAGCTACCATCTTCCACTTCCCAGACGCTAGATATAACAAAATTCCAACTATTAAGTGGTTACCATATAAGGTTCTACCACCACCAATAGATCTACCCACCGAAGGTATTATCCTCGGAAAATCTAAATACCGTGGTGTTGAGAAGATGGTCAGAATTAAGCGGGAAGATAGAACTCGTCATCAGTATATTTTAGGAAAGTCTGGATCTGGTAAATCTGTCCTACTCTGGAATATGGCTGTCCAAGATATCCAAAATGGTGAAGGTGTGTGTGTAATTGATCCCCACGGAGACCTAGTAGAAGATATCGCCGCCTGCATTCCCAAAGAACGAGCTAAAGACGTTGTTCTTTTTGACCCTTCCGACCGTGAACGTCCCATGGGATTAAATATCCTGGAAGCAGAAACAGAAGAAGAAAAAGATCGTGCTTCTTTAGACGCCATGGAGATCTTTATTAAGTTATTTGGAAACGAAATCTTTGGTCCCCGGATTCAGCACTACTTCCGTAATGCTTGTCTAACCCTAATGGCCGATAAAGAGGAAGGAGCTACTCTGATAGATGTCCCACGGATGTTTATCGATGATGACTTCCAAAAATACAAAGTCTCTAAGGTAAAAAATCCAGTGGTCAGAGCCTTCTGGGAAAATGAAATGGCTCAAACCGGAGACCGGGAAAAACAAGAAATGATCCCCTACTTCACTTCTAAATTTGGTCCTTTTGTGACCAATACCACCATGCGTAATGTGATTGGACAAACCAAATCTGCCTTCAACTTACGAGAAGCTATGGACCAAGGAAAGATTGTCTTAATCAATCTTTCCAAAGGAAAGATCGGAGGAATTAATGCCCAACTACTTGGACTAGTTATTGTTTCTAAGATAAACATGGCCGCTATGGCCAGAGCAGATATGCCCAAAGAAAAAAGAAAAGATTTCTATCTTTACGTAGATGAATTCCAGAACTTCGCTACTGATACTTTTGCTTCTATTCTTTCTGAAGCCCGTAAATATCGATTGAATCTAATCATGGCCCACCAATATATTGCCCAGCTATCTGAAGGTGCCGGTGGAGTCGCTATTGGGCAAAAAGATTCCAAGATTAAGGATGCGGTGTTTGGTAACGTTGGAACCATGATGAACTTCAAGGTGGGAGCAGAAGACGCTGAATATTTGGAAAAAGAATATGCCCCGGATCTTTCTCAACAAGATATTATTGGGATTTCTAACTACAAGGCGTATATAAAGTTAAATATCGATAATAGTACTTCTCGTCCTTTTTCTTTAGCTACCCTTTACGATCCATCACTCAAGAATGACAAGGTCCTAGCAATCGTAAAGAAATACTCCAGAATGAAGTTTGGACGAAAAAAAGCTTTTGTGGATGCAGAAATAGAAGCCAGAATGGGAATAGATAATCTTTCTATTATCTCGGAAGAAGCAAAAAAAGATCCAACCGTTAATGATGATTTATTAACAGAAAAACCAGAAACAGATTCTCTTAACGAAGCTAAAGAGAAGAACGAATCCCAAGTACAAGCTGTTCCAGAAGCAGCTAAAATGACCCCTGTTACAGATCCAAAGGCAGTAATAGATTCTAGTACTGATAATTAGAGATAGATTCCAATACCCTATCTCAGATTTGTAAATTGTATATTTTTTATTGACTTTTTACAACCTCTAGACTACAATATAAATGATCTCAGGATCATTGATTCTAAGGCTTGGAGTCCTCAGTTATTGAGGGCTCCTTTGCTATTCAAACAATCTCCCGTTTCCAACAAATTAGATTCCTTATTTTTTTAATATCAAAAATTATTAATCCTTCTCTCCTGAGCCCAGCAAGTTCTCGAGAAATTCTACGAGCAGTAGCAAATAAAATAGCCTTTTTACTACTTTCTAAAAGTCTCTTTATGGGATCATAAAAATCACTGTCTCCACTCCATAAAACACAAGTATGAAATTTCCCTTTCTCTGCATCCAAAAGCATATCAACCCCAATTTCTACATCAAAATTACATTTTCTATTTTCTATAAAACCTTCTCCAAGTCTATTCATGTCGTCAAACCTCTTATTAAGATATTCTATCGTTTCACCGTTATATTTTCGCAATAAAGAACCATGAATAAATTGAGCAAGTAGTGACCTATCTCCCATTGAAGCAATACTGGTTGTATCAATGGAAAACTTCATTACTTTTACTGGCTTTGTTACCAGATTATATTTACAGCTTTTAATGTCTTGAATTTCTTGTTCAGATTTTTCGTCTCCCTCTAGAGTACCGCTATAGAACTTTACATCCTCAATATTATCAAATGAATCCAAAAATTGTTTTAATCTTCTAAGATCAATGTGCCATTTAAGTCTTTCTGACCAAGGACGAACGTTAGCGTAATCGATATACATATAAACATTACCATCCAAAAGTTTCTTCAACTCTTTAATAACCTTTGTATGTTCTTTAGCAATCTCTGCGATCTTTTTAGTTTTGGGAGTAAACATATTTAATGGGTCAAGACTAGAACAGCGAGTTATTTTTAAGAATTTCTAGCATTTTAACATAAAGATTTTCGTTGCGATAATTGAATCGAAACTCACACTCTTTGAGGTGTAACAAAAACACATCTTTTTTAATTCCACGTCTTT
>JAIPIW010000025.1 GCA_021734525.1 Candidatus Altimarinota bacterium
GACTCCAAATCCATCGAAAAATACTTCACAATTTCTCGGATTTTCTTCTCAGAAATTTTGGAACGGTTTGCATACTTGTTTTTCTTCATCATGACCACAGATTAGCGTTTTTTATTTCGCTATTCTAGGCATGACCCTTGTATTAAATTCGATAAATAAGACAAATTTTAAGACAATATTTTTTGGGCTATTTCTGCTGCTGAGTTACGGATATTAGAAGAATCTAGTGATTTTTTGATTTTTTCGTCATTCATTGTTTCTGTAATCAGGTCTAATAATGTATTTGGATTAGCATCTTTCTGTTCTAAAACACTACAAAGACCTTTTTTCTTGAAGAACATGGCATTCTTTAATTGGTGATTACGGGCTACGGAAGGTAGGGGAATGATAATACTAGGTTTTTTAGCGGCTATAATCTCAAAAAGAGAATTTGCTCCAGCTCTAGCTACGACTAGGTCTGATGTTTTTATTTCTTGAGCTAGTTTTTCGACCGACAGAAGCTCGTATTGCTGCAAGTTAGGGTGATTTAGGCTTATTTTCTTGCCTGGCCCAGTAACTAAGGTAACCTGGTAATCTTTCAAGATTTTGTCATGACAATTTGTAAATAAGTCATTAATGAACTGAGCCCCTTGCGAACCACCAAAGAAGAGGAGTTTTTTGATTCTATTAGAATGCTCCGGCGATTTTTCTTTCGATAGGGGAGTATAGAAAAGAGGTTTGGGGTTCTGACCAAAGCTATGAAAGGTTTCGTCGGAGTATTTAGTGGCTAATTTAGTCAAAAATCCTGGGGAAATATCAGATTCATGGGAAAATATCTGGCCATGGAAGTTAATTAGGAATTTGGCAGCAATAAGAAAGGGAAATCCTACGAATCCACCCTTGAAGAAAATAACATCAGGATTAACTCTTTTTAGTAGGTCACGGGCGGTAAAAAAGGACTTAATAATCAAGGAGATATCTAAAAAATTCTGTAGTGATAAATAACGACGAATCTTACCAGTCTTAAAGTAATGTACGGTCAAATCTGCAAAATTTTCTTTAATTATTTCTCGGTCTAGTTTCTGGTCAGCAACAACTACCTCTACTTGTGCTTTGTTTTTTATTAACTCATCCACCAAATTACGGAGAGGATAGATATGTCCTCCTGTGCCTCCGCCAATAAATAGTACCTTTTTTGTCATGACAATTAGTAATATCTTTTTTTAATTTTCTTGTGAACACTACTAGAAATGTGTAGCAATATTCCCAGACCAGCTAGGGTCATGAGTAGGGAACTACCTCCGTAAGAAATAAGTGGAAGGGTAATCCCCGTATTTGGAAGTAGAGCTAAATTAACTGCAATATTAATAAAGGCCTGTCCTGTGATCCAAGTGGTGATACCAACGGCTAATAGTTTGGTAAATTCATCAGGAGCTTTTTTGGCAATTAAATAGCCCCGATGAGCAATATATAGGTAGGCACCAATAAGAATTAGTATTCTAAAAAATCCCATTTCTTCTGAAATTGCCGAGAAGATGGTATCGGATTGTACTTCTGGTAGGTAATCGAATTTCTGGATAGAATTTTGAAAACCTCGTCCAAAAAGCCCTCCAGATCCAATAGCAATTAAGGCTTGTTTAACTTGGAATCCAGTATTAAGAGGGTCAAGACTAGGATCTAAGAAAACTTTTACTCGGTGGAGGATATATGGAGTAGTAAAGGTTATAATTGCTGCTCCAAAAAGAAAAACTCCTATTCCTCCTAAAAAGTGTTTTAAATTAGCTCCAGCTGTAAAATAAACTGCAGCAGCAGTAATAATTAATACTAGCAAGGATCCAAAATCAGACTGAATAACTAAAAGTAAGGCCGGAATCCCTAAAATTACCGTAAAAGGTAAAAACCCTCCTTGCAAAGTGGTTGCATCGTTTTTACCACTAGAAAAAATAGCGGCTAAAAAGATTACAGAAGCTAGTTTTACGGCTTCCACTGGTTGCAAAGAAAGCGGTCCAATCTTTAACCATAATTTAGCAGCGGTTCCATAATCCTGTCCAATAGTAATAGTTAAGATTAGGAGAATGATGGAAAGTAGGAAAATCAGTGCAGAAAGACGTTTGAGATTTTCACAAGGGATTTTTAGAGCGGTAATAAAGATAGGAATACCAATTAAGATATGCCAGAAGTGGCGCCAAAAATAAAAATCATTTTGCCCAGTTACCTCAAAACTTCCCGCAATGGACATAGAACTCATCATTACTAGTCCAAAGATAGTTAATCCAGCTGTTGCTATAAAAAGGCCACGGTCAATACTCTGCATGCCCAGAGATTATAGGGTGAAACTTTTTAAAAAAAAGAGTTGACATAAATTGAATTTTGAATATTAGGTGATTATTAAATTTGCTAAGTTGCTATAATGCCAAAAGATAGACTAGAAATATTGAAGGTTCTTGAAGATATAAAAATTCCTGAAGGTTGGAAGTTTAAAGAGTTAAGAAGTAATTTTAGTTTTAATTCTGGTGAAGGTTTTTTATTACTAAGTGGGAAGGTGGCCACTATTAAACTTGGGAAGAGTCCATTAGATTTCAAATGGCAATATGATGATGGAACAGATATTGTTAATTACACAGAACAATATAAAAAAATAGAAGGAAACTTTGTTATATTAGAAAGAACTGGAAATATCTCAGAAGAACTTGATTCAATAACAAGCGTAGAACAGACTACGGATCAAGTGAAAGAAGTTATGAAACAATAACCTTCTTTAAATGATCTATTCGTTTCTGGATTAACTCTTTTGTCCCAATATCTTTTCTATAAAACAGCGGTCCAGAGAAATTTTGGATCATTTTTTCGCAATTTAGGTTAGCTTCTTCGATAGAATTTCCCGTGCCAAGTATTCCCACGGCTCTAGAGCCTTTTAGGATTAATTCATTGTTTTCTTCGGCTATTGAGGCAAATAGAACCTTTTGGTTTTCCGTTTCTTTGAAATCTTTTGCTATTTTAATGGGTACATCTTTTACGGGACTCGTTGGATAACCTTCGGGACATAGATACTTAACTACTGTTGCAACTTTTTTAAATTCTAATCTACCGATTTCTTTTAAATTTCCAGAAATAGCTTTATCACAAACATCTAGGAAGTTGCTTTCCAAAATTGGTAAAATATTTAAAGCTTCCGGGTCACCAAATCGAGCATTGTATTCTATTAGTTTCACACCACGAGAGGTGACTATAAATCCGCCATACATAACCCCAACGTATTTCTCTCCAACTTCTTTCTCTATCGCCTGCATAGTTTGTACGGTTATTTCGTGGGCTTCTTTCAAGTCTTCTTCACGCAAGAAAGGCAGAGAATTATATTCATCACTGATACATCCCATACCACCGGTATTAGGTCCGGTATCACCAACAAAAGCTCTTTTGTGGTCTTGGATAGCAGGGCAATCCAAGACAGTTTCACCATCTACAAGAGAAATAAGAGAGAATTCTTCTCCGATTAGTTTTTCTTCTAGTACCACTCGACCAAATTTTTCTATGGAACGAGAAGAGAATTCTAATATTTCAGAAAATTCGGTGAAGTGATCACCTGCTACTAACACTCCTTTCCCACCAATAAGACCATCTGCTTTGACAACTATCTGGCCCTGGAATTTATCAAAAAAGATTTTCATAGCTTTCTCATTCAAAGTATCGAAGACCGCAAATCCAGGAGAGGCATCAATGTTGTATTTCTGTAAAAGATTACGAGTGAAGCTCTTAGAACTTTCAAGTTGTGCACATTTTTTTGTTGGTCCAAAACAAGACACGCTAATTTTCTTCAACTCGTCTACTACTCCTACAGATAAAGGATCCTCTGGACCAATAACAACTAAATCTGGTTTAATACTTTGTGCGAAAGTAACAACTTCTGCACTATTTTTAGCATTGCCAATCTTAATTTCCTTAACTAGTTTTTTTATTCCAGGATTTATACCACTACCAAAGTTATAAATCTCTGGATTTTGCGGAGACCTTGCTAAAGCATCAACTAGGGCATGTTCTCTACCACCATTACCAATAACTAAAACCTTTTTCATCAAAAGTATTCTAGGGAGAGAAAGAGGGTTAATCAATTATATTATAATATAATAACCTATCCCATAATCTTATCGTTCATCTTTAGGATTGGCAGATAAATAGCCAGAATCATAAACACTGCTCCACAAGCAATAATACTCAAAATGAATGGTTCCATAAGTTTAGAAAGAGTTTCTATTCTACGGTTTAGTTCTTCCTGATAGAAGTCAGCAATCTTCTGCATAATAGTTTCCATAGAAGCAGTTTTTTCTCCAATAGCAATCATGCTTACAAGCATGGAAGGGAATAGTTTTTCATTATCTGCTAGGTTTTCCGCGATAGAAATTCCTTTAGAAAGATCATCAGAAGCAAGAAATAATTTTTCTTCGTAAATAGGATTACCAGCAATATTTGCGGTAATTCTAAGTCCTTCCACAATAGGAACTCCAGAAGATATCAAGAACCCAAAAATACGAGTAATTTTAGAAAGGATCATTCCTTTTAGGATCCCATTTATAACTGGAATATAAAGAAGCATAGTTCCAAATTGTCTAGATCCTAACTTAGACTTCTTCCACATATAAAAAAGTGTTCCTAATATTCCGGCTCCCCCGATAAGCAAGTACGCTTTACTAGTTACCAATTGGTTTGCTCCAATTAAGATTCTGGTTGGTAGTGGTAAGTTTTCAGCGCTACCAAAAAGATCAATTAATTTAGGAACAACGAAGATAATCACTACGGTAGACAAAAGAATCATCATGACGATCACAATGATTGGGTACATCATGACTGATTTTACTTTCTTTTGTACCGTATCTAGCTGTTCGTATTGTTTAACTAATTCTCGCAACACCTCGTTTAGTTTCCCAGATTTTTCTCCAGCTTCAATAATGGAACAAGTAGCTTCATCAAAAAGATCGCTATTTCTTCTCATCGCGTTAGCAAGATTTTCTCCGTCTTCAATTAATAGTCTAATGTCTTTAATTACTCGCTGTAATCTTTGGTTTTTAGTTTGGTTTTCCAGCATTTTTAGGGCTTCTGGAACTGGTACCCCAGCTTGCAAAATGGATCCTAGCAGTTGAAAGAAAAGCAGTTTCTCTTGTAGTTTTACCGGTGATTTATCAATCACCCAATCATTCAAAGCAGTAAAAAGATGAAGAAGATTGAGAATTTTTTTCTTTTTACCTTCCTCTTTATGAGAACGGTCATCCTGTCTAATATCCAAAATAATCTCATCGAAATTCTTTTCGAGTTCCGGATTTTCAATGATATTTTGGTTTATAGAGTTATCCATTATATTAAATAGGTTAATCTTTAATAAGCTTATAAACTTCTTCTAGAGAGGTTTCTCCTTTAATAGCCTTAACTAATCCGTCCTGTTCCAAAGTAACCATTCCTTCTTTTTGGGCTAGTTTCTGAATTTCGAAAGAAGGTGTTCCCGCTAAAATGGCTTTCTTTATTTCTTCACTCATGTAAAGAACTTCGTAAATACCTAGTCGGCCTTTATAACCAAGACCACCACAATGTTTACATCCCTCTTTTTTAGGAATGAAAAACACTGGATCATTAAGCATATTCATATCAAAACCTTCGTAAGGAGAAAAAACTTGGAAAGCTTCTTGAATTTTCTTTTTGGCGTCAGTACTAGGAGCTTGAGCTATTTTACATTGTGGGCAAAGTTTACGAGCTAAACGTTGGGCAATAATTAGGTTAATAGAGGCAGTAAGCAAGAAGTCTGGCACCTTCATGTTTAAAATACGAGTGATGGTTTCTACAGCAGAATTCGTGTGGATAGTAGAAAGCACCAAGTGTCCAGTTAGAGAAGCTTCAATAGCAATATCAATAGTCTCTTTATCTCGAATCTCTCCCACCATGATAATATCTGGATCCTGACGTAGGGCGGTTCTAAGACCGGAAGCAAATGAATAACCAATATCTGCTCTAACCTGACTTTGGTTAAGTCCTTCCATTTGGTTTTCGATTGGATCTTCGAAAGTCATCAGATTCTTTTCAACAGAGTTTAAGTAACTCATAGCAGAATACAAAGTAGTGGTTTTACCAGATCCGGTAGGACCGGAAGTAAGGATAATACCGTTAGGATCAGAAACGGCTTTAATAAATCTTTCGTAGTTTCTACCAACAATCCCTAATGTTTGTAGTTCGGGAATTTTTTTAGATTTATCAACCACTCTCATCACAATTTTTTCCCCGTTAACTGTAGGAAGAGTAGAAATACGCATATCCACCTCTGTTTCTCCTACGTAGGTGGTAATTCTACCATCTTGAGGAATACGAGATTCATCAATTTTTAGGTTAGACATGATCTTAACCCTAGAAACGACACTAGGGTGAAGGTTGAGTGGGTATTCTACCAAGATAGCCAGTACTCCATCTACTCTTAGACGGACTTGGACAATGTCTTTGTGTGGTTCAATGTGGATATCTGAAGCATTTTCTTCTAGAGAAAGCTTCATAACTGCCTCCAACATTTTGGGGGCATCTCCAGCAATAATCGCTTTTTTTAGATTTTGTGCTGTTTCGTTTACTTGGGTTGCTATTTCTTCAGCCATTTTTTAGTTTTGAGAGAAAATGCTAACTGACATTTTGACACTTAAATTGCTATCATTATCACCTCTACTTTTTTCTGGAACAGCCTTAATAGAATCAATCTGTGCCAAAGGTATTAAGTTGTCTTCTAGAAATTTGTAATCTACTAGTTGTATTTGACCATTATCCTTTCCTTTTTTAAATCGAGCGGAAAGTTTCCCAGTTTGGAGAAACCTTACAAAGCTTTCTAAATTTTGTCTGTCAGTAGAAAAAACTAGGGAAATGGTAGTTGTAGCATAATTTTTCCCCTTGACTCGTTTAGATTTACTAAAGCTTATTTTACTGAGCTCAAAATAAGAATCGTGTAACTTAGAATCCAGATTTTCTAGTTGTAGAGCATATATCTCTAAAATTTTAGCTACTTTTACAATATCGACGGTTTCGGGAAAAATTTGTTTTTCTCTAGTTAAATAAGGCGAAGCAGCTAGGTTGAATTCAATTTCTTTTTTTTCGGCTTCTTGTTTGAGAAGAATATTTTCTTTTTCGAAACTTCTAATTTTAGATTCTAAAATATTAATACTGCTTCTTTTTTCCCGCCAATCCATAAATTCTGGAAAGACTAGGAGACCTAAAAAAACAAGGGTTATAACTAGCAATAAAATCCAAATAACCGGATTTCTTTTAATTTTTTCCTGTCGAGAAAGTTTGCCTTTGGTTTTTAATTCGTTAGCCATTTTTTATTGATTAGAAATAGGAGAAAGTAACCAGTTCTCATATTCTGGGAAATATTCATCATAAGGATCAGTTTCTTCTGGACGCTGAATTTTAAGTTTTAAGCTGAAGCTCATGCTGTCATTTCCTTCTTTATCCTTTTTCTTAGAAAAGCTGTTGACGCTACCGTCCTTAAGAAATGGAAAGGAATTCATCATCTTTACAAACTCGGTGTTGAGGAAAAATACTTTACCAAAAAGGTGAGAACCAACAACACTGAAACTTATTTCGTTACGGTTAGCAGTAACATTGTCTACAACCATATGATTTCCTGTTCCAGTAAGAATAGAATCATCAAAAGTTTTGGAATTGAAATATTCCTCCATGCGATCAGGACTGTCTAATAGACCGTATTGGATTTTGTTATCATTGTCCCGTTGATCAAACCAGATTAATTGTTCGTCTTTAATATTCTGAATGGTTTCACTGTGGACAGAGTATTTTTTCGTATACAACTGACTTTCTAGCTTCTTGATAGTAGTATCGTACTTACGATTCTCATCAGTAAGGGCTTTTTCCTGTTGACTAAGATTTTCGAATTTAAGACCGGTATTTTCAGATAAATTAACGGCACTTAGATATTTATTTGTTGGTTCTAAATCAAATTTTAACCAGAGGAATACAACCAAACTAATAACAAGTAAAGATACGGAAGAATATTTTAAGATATTTATAGTTAGGGGAACGTTGCGACGAATATTATGTAATTCCTTTTTCTCTTCAGTAGATAGTCTTGTTGTGGCTAAAGAAGCACTATCGGTATTTGCCTTAGGAACGGTAGGGAGAAGAGTTTCTGCCTTCTGACTTTCTAGGTTAGGCGTAGAATTAGCCAAAGAAGACTCTTTGTTTTTTTCTAGTTCTTTAACTGCCTTAGGCATAAGACTCTTTTTGATTTTGTCGTATAATTCATCGAACATTTTTATGTTTATAAAAAATTCTAGCCATCATACCAGAAAATAGCTAATAAATCAAGGGATTGGGCCGAGATTTTTAGAAAGAGGTGGTTCTTATTTGTCGTATCTTACAGCAGCTAGTAAGGCCATGTTTCTGGCTCTTTTGATACTAGTAGCTAGTTGTTTCTGATGTTTTAGACAAACTCCAGTATGAAACCTGCTTTGGATAGAACGGTAAAAAGTAAGATATTGAGACAAAAGCTTAGAGTTTTTGTAATCAATATGTTTTACGTTTTGTCGGCAGAAAGCGCAGATGTATTTTTTAGGGCGAGGAGGCATTTTTTAGTAATTAAAATTAAAGATCAAGGGAAGAATCTTCTAGGATTTCATCCAGTTTTTTGTCAATGATATCTTTCTTTTCTGCTGGAGACTCCTTTTCTTTTTCAAGTGGTTTCGTAGGAACAGCTTCTTTTTTAACAGTAGTTTCTTTTACTTTTTCCTTAATGAGTTCTTCTTTCTTCTCCACTGGAGGCTCTTTAATTTCTTCTTTTTCTGCTACGTCAGCCACCTTGATTGCTTTCTTAGTAGAAACTTTACCCATCTCTGATATTTTTCTTTCTTTTTCAGTTGATTCCCATTCTTTCTTTAGTTCTTCGTATTTACGTGGTTCTCCCATATGGGCTTCTACTTTGGTGATTAAAAAACGAACTAGATTTTTATCGATATTCCAATCTTTTTTTAACTCGGTAATTTTATCTCTATCTAATTCAAATTGAGCAAGGAAATAATAACCCCATTTTTCGCCGTTGATTTTGTAGGCAAATCCTCGTTCTCCCCAAAAATCCTCAAAAACTACATTACCACCAAGTTCTTTGATGTGACTAGAAATGGATGTTTTTGCTTGGTCAGCGGCTTTTTTGCTGTCCAGAGAGTTGATAATGATAGCCAGTACTTCGTATTTTTGCATGCTTTATGGTCTTAATGGTTCACCCTGTAAAGATGAACAAAGCAGGCGTAAGTTACTCAGAAAAAAATATTTGGCAAATGTTTTTTAGGGTTTTTATATTATAATATAAGGGATTGAATTTTTTCTTTTCTTAAAGCACAATTCAATTACATGGCGCAAGATGGATTTTGGTTGATAGATAAGGAAAAGGACTGGACTAGTTTTGATGTCTGTGCACGGATGCGTAAGATCTTAAACATTAAGAAGGTTGGACACACAGGCACTTTAGATCCTTTTGCTACGGGGCTACTGGTTGTGGCCACAGGAAAATGTACCAAACTTATTCCTTTTTTAGAGAAAGAAAAGAAAACTTACCGAACCAAAATTATATTAGGAAAGACTTCGGAAACCTTAGATCCGGAATCTGAAATAAAGGATTGTAAGTACGATAGAAAACCTTCCAAAGCAGAAATAGAAAAGGTTATTAAGGAGGATTTTTTGGGAGAAATTAATCAAATTCCACCGCAGTTTTCCGCTATAAAGATAAATGGAAAAAAGGCTTGTGATATTGCGCGGAAAGGACAAAAAGTGGATTTAAAATCACGTAAAACGGAGGTGTTTAGAATGGATATTTTGTCCTATAAATTTCCAGAACTAGAATTAGAGATGGAGGTTTCTGCTGGATTTTATGTTCGCTCCTTAGCTCGAGATTTGGGAAAAATACTTGCCGGAGGGGGGCTTTGTCAGGAACTTAGAAGAATTAGGGTGGGGGAATTGGATATCAAAGATGCCCAACAACTAGAGCAGATTACCGAAGCTATTGATCCTAAATTTATTCTAACTAGTATTACTCATCGGGATATTCCTGGCGGTAGGGTCCAAGATTTTATAGCCGGAAGAGTTTTTCCTTTTTCTGGTGTAGAAAAAGAAAAAATACTCGTATTAGTGGGGGGGAATTCAGTTGGAATAGGTGAAATTACTTGTGGTAATTTGCAACCTAGGATTGTTTTATAACCAAACTAAAAGCTATCTAATTGTCCTTTTAGTTTCTTTTGGAGTAAGTCAGCACACTTTTTTATATTGTCAGCACCAACTTCTGCATAAAATTTACCATGCGGAGCAATAAGGGTGGCGGAGGCAGAAAATCTATCCCCAGAGTGTTGTTTTCCTTTTTCCATGGCAATAGAAATTTCTAAAGAGTCTTCATCTCCAGCTTTCCATCCTAAAATATCTCTTATTTTAGAAAGACGTTTTTCGAAATATTCTTTGTCTTCCTCAAAAAAGGTTACGTTGCCGGTCTTAAAATGAAAGATCATGGAGTTTTGTGCTTATTAAAATATAAGTTTTTTTCCAGAAAATCCAGAAGCTACCTCTATTTTACCATCATTTGTAACTTCACCAACGATTTGGGCTTGGACTTCTTCATCTACAGAATTTAGGGCCCGGCAGATCTCTTCTGCTTGGTCGGAGAAAAGTAGCATTGCCGTGCCACAATGCCACGTCCGATAGCATTCCTCCTCGTCTACATTTCCTAATCTTTGGAGATCTTGGATCGCTGGATGTGGAGGATGAAGATTGGTGAATTTAGCGCCAAGTCCGGTTGGTAAAATACGGGGAACATTACCAGGTATTCCTCCACCGGTAATGTGTACAATCCCATCTACAGAGAATTTTCTTTCTCCCTCAAAATCTCCTAAAACATTATCCAGTAAAAGTCGGTGAAAGATCTTGCAAGGAGTCAGTAATATTTCCCCCCAACTGACACCATCTTTCCATTCTGCCTTGTGCCAGTTCTCGCCAAAATTTACCTCACATATTTTGCGAGCGAGAGAAATACCGTTAGAGCGTAATACTCGCCCCTTCAATCCCACAATTTTCTGTCCAGATTTAACATTTTTTCCGGTGATGAATTTGTCCTTTTTGACGATACCAACCGCGGTAGCATTCCAAACAATCTTATTAACTGCACTCCCTAATTCTGCAATTTCTCCCCCAGGAATAACTACTTTTTGTTCTAGACAGGCACGAGCTAAACTAGCGGTCATTTGGTCAAGGATTTCTGGATTTACAATTGGAACATCTGCGGTATTAGTGACACTAATTACCTCTGCCCCCATACAAATTGCATCATCTGCTACAGTGCAAAGTAAATCTTCTCCAATAGTATCGAACTTATTCAACCTTTCTGATATTTCTGACTTTGTTCCCACACCATCATCATTTTGGACTATCAAAAAATCTCCGAAATCTAGTGCGCCGGAAAACCCTCCTTCCAGAGAGAAAGGTTCGCCAATTTTTCCTTTTCTAGCTATGAAAGTCTTTTTAGCATTCTGATAAGCAGCGCGTGAAGCAGTATCTCCTTTCTGGATGTTTACTCCGGAGGACGCATAATCTATTTTTGTCATTATATTTATAATATTATTTTTCAAAGACGATGATACCAATCTCATCACCAAAAATGGCTAACATATTTTCTAAATCTCTTACTTTTGTTTCTCCGAGTTTCACTAGTAAGATGGGGACATCTAGTTCTTCATCTATGGCATCTAGTGGTGCTAATTGAAAAAACTTTTCTGCACCAGAAAAGGTAGATATTAATCGTGGAGATTCAAAAGTAATAATAAATTGTTCTAATAAGGAAGGATTGTGAGCGCCTACTTTTTGGTTAATTCGCATAATAGGGGAGTCGGGGAATACTTCCCAGACAGTTTGAACAAAAGAAACTCGGTCGGTAAAGGCTTCATAGAGATAGACTCCTAGAAAAGAAAGAAAAAGACTAATAAGAAGACTAGCTAAGATTATCCAAGAAAAAGGAAATTCGCGTAGATCTCGAGACACAGAAGGAGAGGATATCTCAAAAGGGGTAGAACTTTGCTCATTGAGATCGGAAAAGTTCTTATTAAATACTTCCAGTAAAGCAGCTGTGATTTTTTCGGCATGTTGCCACTCTGGTTTTGAGAGTTTTATCGTCCAAAAAACATTAAGTCGATTTTGTCTGCGGGCAGTTAATTTCCGCTTGAAATTTTTAATTTCAACCTCGGCGGTAGATAAAATTTCATTTCGGAAACCGGGATCTTTGGCCCAACCAGATACCGCTTCTGCTACCTTGCTAGCACTTTCTATAGGATCAAGTGAAGTTGACATAGGTTGACTAGAAACTACAGGTTTTACAGAGAAGTAAACAGTTGTTTTTTGGGCATCTGGAATTAGTTTGGCTAAACCAAAAAAAACAATAAAAAATACTACAAATAGAGAAACAAATAATTTATTTCTACGGAGAAGTGGAGAAAGGAATTCAATGAAATTCATTAGGAATTTAATTAGACAATAGTAATAGGGGAGTCTTCGTATTTTCTTTGTTGAGCACCGCGTCCAGATTTTTCTACTTTGAGTAGATAGGCTTCGGTGACTTCTGGAGTTACATATCCGCCATCAAAAACTCCGGTGTGGAATTTTTTTATTTCCGGATTTCCAGCTCTAGCAGCATCCACTAAATCTTCTACTGTTTGATAAAAGAGCGCATCTGCTCCGATAATTTTACGTACTTCTTCAATAGTAAGGCCACTAGCAACAAGTTCTGATCTGGTAGGAATGTCTATACCGTATACATCCGGATTAATAATTGGAGGGGCACCGCTGGCTAAATAAACTTTTTTTGCCCCAGCCTTACGACAGAGCTGGATGATTTGTTTAGAAGTGTTACCACGAACAATAGAATCATCCACTAATAAGATGTTTCGGTTTCTAAATTCTAGTTCTATTGGGTTTAACTTTCGTCGAATAGATTTTTGACGAATATTTTGTCCAGGCATAATGAATGTCCTACCAATATATCTATTTTTTACCAAACCTTCGCGGTATTTAACCCCTAAATCTTGAGATATTTGAAGGGCTAAAGGACGACCAGAATCTGGTACTGGCATCACGGAATCTATTTGTAAATTGGCTTTTTTGATTTGTTTAGCAAGAGATGCTCCAAGTCTCAGACGAGTTTTATACACAGAGATCTTGTTAATCATGGTATCTGGTCTGGCTAGATAGACATATTCAAAAATACAAGGCATTAATTTACCTGGTACACACTGACGGGCAACCATTTTACCTTTTTTAGTAATTAATATTCCTTCTCCAGGATTTACATCTCTGACAACTTCAAATCCTAAGGCTTTGATGGCTACATCTTCAGAAGCAAAAACCCATTCTGTCCCTTGAGTAGTTTCCTTCTTACCAAGAACTAATGGTCTTATTCCGCGAGGATCTCGGAAAGCGAAAAGTCCTACCTGGTCAATAAGAGTTATAACCGAATAGGCTCCGGTAACTCTTTTCATAGTCATTTTGGTGGCTTCAAAAACAGCATCTTGAAGGTTGTTTTCTTTTCCTTTTTTTAACACCCTATAGATTTGATCAGCAAAAACATTAAGTAATACTTCGGTGTCAGAATCGGTGCGTAAATGCCGATGATATCTATTTAGGATTCTTTCACGCATCTCTTCAGTATTAGTAAGGTTACCATTATGGATGAGAAAAATACCTAAAGGAGAGTTAACAAAGAAAGGTTGAGCTTCGTTAATATCATCACAAGTTCCACAGGTGGTATATCGACAGTGTCCAAGACCAAATGGTCCCTTTAGGACATTCATATCTTTTTCATTAAAGACATCCTGAACAAGTCCTGCTCCTCGGCGCTCGTAAAACTTTGTTCCATCAAAAGAAACAATCCCGGCCGAATCTTGACCACGATGTTGTAGCATCACTAGCCCATCATATATTTCATATACTGCATTGTCGCGAGCTTTAGCGATACCAATTATTCCACACATGTATTTGAGGGAAAAGCGAAATCAGTTTAAGGAAAAACTAATTTTCTACAAGAGCAATTTTGTATATTATCGTGCCAGATTACTCGTGGCTTTAGCCACGAGGTGAATGGTTCCCCGTAGCGAAACAATGGGAGAAACCACATTGTGGAGCGGAGGAGAAATCTGGCATAATTTGGATATGAAGAAGAAATATTGGAGTG
>JAIPIW010000026.1 GCA_021734525.1 Candidatus Altimarinota bacterium
AAGACGTGGAATTAAAAAAGACGTGTTTTTATTACACCTCAAAGAATGTGAGTTTCGATTTAATTATCGGAACGAAAATCTTTATGCTAAACTGTTAGAAATTCTTAAAAATAACTCGCTGTTCTAGTCTTGACCCTAATACAATTAAAGTAGATGAAATTATTAGATTTAAATATTGTTTTATGGAAAGAGGGTAAATACCACATTGCCCAATGTCTTAACACCAATATTTCTAGTTTCGGAAAAAATAAAAACGAAGCTCTAAAAAACATCCATGAAGCTTTAGAGCTATATTTTGAAGATAATAAAAAACCTGAAATCGCAAGAGTAAAAAACCCAGAACTTATTCAATCTTCTCTTGCTTATGCCTAAATTGTATTCTTCGAGGTATATTTTAAAGATACTCCAAGAACAAGGCTTTTTGTTTGTCTCCCAAAAAGGAAGTCATATAAAACTTCAGAAAAAAGGAAAACCAACATTAATAACTATTATTCCAGCAAATAAAAAAGAAATTCCTTACGGAACATTCAAAACAATTTTACTTCAAACAAACCTAAATTCTGAATTTTTTAAAAAATAAAGTCAGTTGCAAAACCAGAACAAAAAACTAAACTCAACTCGCTTATCCACCTCATTACCCCCTTTATTTTCTAACGAATGTCTGCGCTTTTCTTAAAATACCGACCCCAAACTTTTACAGATCTTGTTGGACAAACTTCGGTGGTCAAGACTCTCCGAAACGCTTTAAAAATAGAGAAACCCTCTCATGCCTACCTTTTTTCTGGTAGCAGAGGAACTGGAAAGACTTCTACAGCCCGCATCTTTGCCAAAGGCCTTACCTGCCAAAACCTAAAGCAAGGTAATCCTTGTGGCACATGTAACTTCTGTAGAGATATTTCCGAAGGAAATCTAGTAGATGTCATAGAAATAGATGCTGCTTCTAACCGTGGTATTGATGAAATCCGGGAACTAAGAGAAAAAATACAATTTGCACCAAACAGAGCTCAAAGAAAGGTCTATATTATTGACGAAGCACATATGCTTACCAAAGAAGCCTTTAATGCTCTTCTTAAAACTCTAGAAGAACCACCAGAACACGCCTTCTTCTTACTAGCCACCACCGAAAAACATAAATTACCAGAAACAATCATCTCACGTTGTCAGAATTTTATCTTTAACCGTTTTACCTTAGAACAATTAATAGAAAGACTAGGAGAAATTGCTAAAACAGAAAGCTTTGATACCGATCAAAAATCTTTAGAACTTATTGCTCGTAAAGCAGAAGGAGGGTTACGAGATGCAATTTCTCTACTAGAACAAATTGCGGCCGAGACGGAAAATAAAATAACACCAGAGAGTGTCCGAGAATCTCTTGGTATTTCTGATAGTGAAACCCTGTCTAAATTCTGGTCAGCAATTCTTAATAAGAGTAGTGAGGATGCTTTTAAGATCCTTAAAGAAATCTCTAAATCTGGTAAAGATTTTAGAACCTTTGGTCATGATTTCTTAGGATTTTTGCGAGACAAACTACATGAGAATCTGGATAAAAAAGAAGTTCTAGACCAAGTATTACCAGCTATAGAAGAAATAGAAATAGCATTGTCTCGTCTCAAAACTTCTCCCATAGTGGATCTGCCTTTAGAGATTGCTGTAGTAAATCTCTGCTCTTCGGCAGTTAATATTGTTGCCAAAGAACCTGCCCCAGTAATAGAAAAACAAGTCACTCCCCCATCTTCTACCCCCAAAGCAGAAGTGACTTCCATAAAAGAAGTCAAAAATGAAGAACCTAAACCTAAAGAAGATGATTCTGGTTTTATCTTTTCTGGAAAAACAGAAAGAAGTCATCAGAAAATAGAAAAAGCTGAAGCAGAAAATACTGAATCTCTAGAAATATCCTTTGATAGTATCAAAGAAAAAATGAATGAGATTGCCGAAAAAGCAGGTATCCCCTCCTTCGCCAAGAAATCGTTTCTTTCTACTCAGCCAGAATTCTCTGCTGGGAAAATAGTCTTTAGAACTGAAAGCGCCTTTCATTTAGAAAAGATTAATACCCAAAATATTAGAGCCGCTATTCAAAGTGCCATGATTGAAATATTTGGACAAAAACTCCTGATAGATTTCGGAAAACTAAATGGAAATGGCAACGGACACTCAGAAGTGAAACAAGAAGTCGCTACTGCAGACGATTTCCTGCAGTTTTAGTATTATACTATAATGTAACAAAACATTAATTATCTCGTTTTACTATTCAGTGACCCCCAAACAATGAAGGTGACTAAAGGCCAAATTCTTCGATATTTCTGGATTCACGCGAAAAAATATCCTATTTCGCTGGTGCTTCAGTATGTCTCGAATTTTGCCACCATAATTTTAGGATTTATTCTTATCCCCCTTTTCTCTAAAGAATTCTTTGATTTAATGGTTAATTTCTCGGGATCTGAAAGAGAAATTATCCAAGATGGGCTTTTCCACATTTTAGTAATGATTGTAGGACTAGATTTAATAGCCTACGTAATTTTTGGTAGAATAGCTGATTTTTCTATCAGTTACTTTCAATGCAGAATTATACGTGACATAACTAATGATTGTTTCGATAAACTACAACAACATTCCTATCACTTCTTTGCCAATCATTTTGTAGGAGGAATTGTTTCCAAGGTAAACAGACTAGTTCGTTCCTTTGAAAGAATTGCCGACATTCTTATCTTTAACTTATTTCCAAACCTTATCCGGATTACTTTTACTATTGGGGTCCTATTCTTTTTCATCCCCATCGTTGCATGGGTCCTAATCGGTTGGACCATTTTCTATACTAGTACCACCTATTTGTTCGCTCGCTGGAAAATGAAGTACGACTTGCAGAATGCTACAGCAGACACCATGGTGACTGCAAATCTTGCAGATAGTCTTACAAATGCATTAAACATAAAGATGTTTGCTCGTTTTCTTTTTGAAAAAGCCCGTTTCTACGGAAAAACGAAAGAACAATTACAAATCCGTAAATTCACTTGGAATTTAGGAAATATTTCTAATGCTATCCAGTCTTTTTTGATGATCGGCTTAGAAGCTACTACTCTATATTTCCTAATGCAGGCTTGGATTAATGAAACCATTTCAATTGGAACAATTGTTATGACCCAAAGTTACCTCATTGGTATCTACATTAACCTCTGGGACTTTGGTAGGATTATTAAAGACATCCATACTTCACTCGCAGATAGCGAAGAAATGATTAATATCATTAATCAAACCCCAGAAATATTGGATTCTAAAAAACCAGAAAAATGTTCTATTTCTGCTGGGAAAATAGAATTCCAAAATGTTGATTTTATCTACGAAAAGAAAACCAAGGTTTTTGAAAACTTTAACTTACGTATTAAACCAGGAGAACGCATTGGAATTGTAGGAGAATCTGGTGGAGGGAAATCTACCTTTACAAAAATCTTACTCAGGTTTTCCGATCTCTCCAAAGGTAAAATCCTTATTGACGGTCAGGACATCACTAAGATTAAACAAAGTGACTTGAGAGATAAAATCTCGTATGTGCCACAAGAATCAATTCTTTTCCATAGATCTTTATTAGAAAATATTCGTTATGGAAGACTAGATGCCACAGACGAAGAGGTATACGCCTCTTCCCGCATGGCTAATGCCCATAACTTTATTCTCAACACTCCAGAAGGATATAAGACTCTGGTAGGAGAAAGAGGAATTAAACTATCCGGCGGAGAACGCCAACGTGTAGCTATTGCCCGAGCAATGATTAAGAATGCTCCTATTTTGATTCTAGATGAGGCTACTAGTTCCCTAGATTCTAAATCCGAGAAACTAATTCAAGAAGCTTTAGATCGCCTAATGGAAAGGCGCACTGTTATTGTCATTGCCCACCGCCTATCTACCATTCAAAAACTAGACCGAATTATTGTGCTAGAAGACGGTAAGATTATCGAATCTGGTTCTCATAATGAACTAATACAAAAAAAGGGTAAATATGCCGAACTTTGGAAACATCAAGCGGGAGGATTCTTGGAATAGCTATCTACAATAAGCTAGCTGGATTAATATCCACCTTAGAGTTTTCTGGAATCTCTATTTGTTTCAGAAATTTAATTAGTTTCTCTTTGTTTTCTTCTCTAATAAAAACATGAAAATGATATTTATTATGGGTTCTAGGAAAAAAAGCCGGAGCCAAATAACACCCATCCTTGAAATTATCTTTAATGAAGTTAAAGAATTTCTTAGCCTCCTTGAAAGCCACCTCTTTCTTGACGTCAGAAAAAGTAATTTTTGCCATTGCAGAAAAGGGAGGCATATTTGATTTTTTCCTTAATTCGCTTTGCCACTGTAGGAATCCCTCACTGTCATGATGACGTACAAACTGGAAGATCTTTTCTTCTGGTCTAAAGGTTTGGACAACAATCCGTCCCCTCTTCTTTCTTCTGCCAGCTCGTCCAGACACTTGAGTCAGAAGCTGAAACACTCTTTCCTCTGACCTAAAGTCTGGCAGATTAAGTCCTACGTCAGCGAGAATTACTCCCACCAGTTCTACATTGTCAAAATCTAGTCCCTTAGCAATCATTTGAGTACCAAGCAGAACATCTGCTTGTCCCTCATGAAACTTATCCATTAGTTTCTCAAAATCTTGTTTCCCAGAAACAGAATCTGCATCTGCCCGAAACACTTTAATTCCTGGAAATCTTTCTTTTAATTCTTTCTCCAATGCTTGAGTCCCCCACCCTTTGAATTGGAAATTCTCTGCTTCACATTCTGGACAAGTAACTACGAAATTTTCTAAATGACCACAAACATGACAAATGAACTTCTGATCTCCAAACCTCTCGTGCATCTTCATATTAGAGGTGCAGTTGGGACATTCGAACGTATGTCCGCAAACCTTACACATCGTAGATCCTGCAAAACCACGTTTATTGAGAAAAATCATCGCTTGTTTCTTTTGTTTTAGGATTTCTCTTAATTCCTGCTCTAGGGAGTCAGAAATAGGAGAGAAATTTCCTTTCTTAGCTTCATTACTAAGGTCGATAATCTCTATTTCTGGCAATTGTACTTCATGGACCCTGTTGGGAAGATCTACTCTATGCCATTCCCCTATCTCACATTTATGAAATGATTCGAGTCTAGGGGTTGCGGTTCCTAAAACAAGTTTGGCATTAAACCTACTTACTATTTTCTCCACAATGTCATGAGTCTGGAAACGAGGCGCAAATTCATTCTTGAAAGTCCACTCGTGTTCTTCATCTAAAATAACTAGTTTCGGATTTACTAAAGGAATCATGACCGCAGAACGAGCACCAATAAGAATACGAGCCTCACCACTTTGTATTCTCGACCATTCTTGGACTTTCTCTCCTTCTGACAGTTTAGAGTGCCAAACCGCTAAAATGTCACCAAAAACAGAATAGAGTTCCGCAATAAGTTGAGGAGTAAGAGCAATTTCTGGTACCAGAAATAATACTTGTCCATCTTCTGATACTTCAGCAGCTAGTTTTTTATATATCTCCGTTTTTCCACTACCCGTTACCCCAAAAAGAAGTACCGGTTTTTTAGATTTACGAATTTCTTCTACTACTTTCTGCTGCTCTACCGTCAAAGTAAAACTTGGTCTCGTTTTTTGTTGCGCTGAAAAAATACTAGTAATTTTTCCTTTCTTTTCTGTAATAATCCCCTTCTCTATTAGTCCTTTTATAGTAACTAGAGAGATGTCTTTCCTTAATTCTTCTTCTGAAATAATTCCTTGGTTCTTTTGTATTATTTCTACAGCTTGTTTTTGTTTCTCTCCCCTAATGTTTTCTGGAACAATTTGTAAGGCGTAAGAATTATTTCTTTTTTCTGGATTTTTGGTAGAGAAGAATTTCTCGGGAATAGTTAAGCTTAAAACTTTTTCCAAAGAGGAGAAATTTTCTTCTGCTACTTCTCGAGCAATTTCTATGTACGCAGAAGGAATAAACTCCTCATCCCAGACTTCTAAAATATCTTGTGTCTTAAATTCTGGTTTATTCTTAGAAACCTTCAGAATAATTCCCGTTCTAAGTTTCCCTCGCAGTTTCACCCTCACTCGAGCCCCAATATTAATATTTTCCTTGCTTTGCCAAGAAAATATTCCCTTAATCCCTCGAATCCAAACATCACAGTAATTCATTATTTAGTGGCACAATTATTGTCTTTTTCTGAGAATTTTTCTACATTCTCTCTGCAAACTTACCCATGAAAGAAAGAACCATCCAAATTCTAGCAGCTTTAATCCAAAACTTTATAGAAAGTGCTACGCCTGTGGCCTCTAAAAAATTACTCTTGGGTAAAGATTTCGATATTTCTTCTGCTACCGTACGGAATGAGTTTGCCGTACTTGAGGAAATAGGTCTAATCCAATCTCCTCATGTATCTGCTGGAAAAATACCAACCCAAAAAGGATATCGTTTCTTTGTTGATGAACTTTTGGAAGACAAAGAGCAGGACTTACTAGTTCAATCTATCTTTGCTCAACATCTTGCCGAATATAGGTTAGCTAAGTCTAAAGAAATTGTTTTTGATATTATTCGTCTCATCGCCCAGCTTTCCGGAAATGTAGCTTTTGTAACTGTTGATGATGACCGTACTTTCTATATTGGTCTCTCTAATGTCCTTCGTAGTCCAGAATTCATCCTCCATCCAGAGAAAGCTGCCCAAATTGTAGAAATCTTAGAAGGACGAGCTCGTTTCGAAAAAATGCTTTCTTCTTTAGAAATACCAGAGGGAGAAGTAAAAATATTTATTGGCCAAGAAAACCTACTAGAAGAAATCTCTAGTTGCGCCATGCTGGTAACTAGATTCCAAACCAAAAATATTTCTGGAACTATTGGAATCCTTGGACCCATGAGAATGAAGTATGGGTTTAATAAAGCTCTGCTACAGAATTCCTTAGAGATGTTAGAATAAATTTGATTTCTTTTTTACAAGAATGATACAATCCTCATGTCTTTTGGTTGTTTCTCATTAATAACGAAAAGGGTTTTATATCCAAGAGATAACCTCCTTGCAGAGGTTATTTTATTATAGCATATTATAATATAATTAGACTGCTACTCGTCGCACAAGCACCTTTCTGACCTCTACTACAATTAGGGGGATAATTGTGGCCACAGAAATAACTACCCAATCCTGTAAAGTAAGGAAGGTTGTTCCCAGGGCTTTATTTAGGAAGGGGGTGTAAACCATAAGCATGACTAGCATAATAGAAGTAATAATTGCTAACACTAAAAAGTGATTACTAAATGGATTTTGTTTAAATACAGAAGTCTTATTAGAACGAGCAGAAAAGGCATTAACCAGTTGCACAAATACTAACGCCGTAAAGGCTACTGTTTGCGCATGAACCAATTCCCCTCCTCCACGCAAAGTCCAAAGGAAAGCTCCTGTCACGGAAATTCCAATAGAAATTCCAATTAATAAGAAGTATTGAACAAATTTTTTGTTCATTAATCTTTTCTTAGCATTCCGAGGCGGACGACTCATAAGATCTTTCTCCGCATTATCCACTCCCAAAGCAATGGCCGGTAAAATATCTGTTCCCAAGTCTATACAAAGAATAAGAATAGCCGTCAAAGGTAGAGAGAAATTAAAGAGAATAGCCGCAAAAACAACTACCAGTTCCCCAATGTTACAGGAGAAAATAAACCAAACGAACTTCCGCAGGTTTTCATATATCCGTCTCCCCTCCTCTACTGCCGTAACAATAGACGCAAATGAATCATCTGTGAGGACCATGGTAGAAGCTTCTTTAGAGACCTCTGTCCCGGTAATACCCATGGCTACTCCAATGTCTGCTGCTTTAAGGGCGGGAGCATCATTAACCCCGTCTCCAGTCATGGCCACTACTTCTCCTTGTTTCTGCAGGAGTTGTACTATTCTCATTTTTTGGTCTGGCAAACTTCTCGCAAAAATCACTGATTGTTCTTTGTCTTTCAGTAGTTTTGTAAGTTTTGTATCTGACATTTTCTTTACCTCATCTCCAGTAAAGACCTGGACATTATTTCCCTGTACAATTCCAAGTTCCCGCGCAATGGCCTCGGCAGTTATGCCAAAGTCTCCCGTAATAACAATTGTCCTAATTCCAGCGGTATGACACTTACTTACGGCACTATGTACTTCGCTACGTGGCGGGTCAATCATGCCCACTAGTCCTACAAAAACTAGGTTTTTTTCTATTTCTTCTTCTCTTACCTTCCCCTTATTTTTATCTACATTACCTACGGCAAAAGCTAAAACCCGTAAGGCATTTTCTGCCATGAGTTCATAATGAGCTTGGATTTTTTTTCTCTTAGTGTCGGTCATCCGATGTATTTTCTTACCATCTGACCAGTGGGAACACTTCTGAAGGACATGGTCTGGTGACCCCTTAACTAAAACCCTCTTATTAACAAGGACAGACATCATTTTCCGTTGAGAATCAAAAGGAAAAATATCTTTATCTTCACTTACTGGAATATTTTTAGTACTTTTTTCCACTAGGGTAAGTAGAGCTCCTTCAGTCGGATCTCCGAGCATGACATATCTACCATTTCTCTTGTTGAGAGAAGCTTCATTACATTCCTGACATATTTCTAAAAGTTCCGTAAGTAATTTATCTCTATTTCCCCCTGGCAAAGATCCCCCCGCATATGAGATTTTACCGTGTGTGGGATCATAGCCAACTCCAGATACATGGAAGATAGAACGATCTGCTAAATATATTTCTCTCACGGTCATTTCATTACGAGTAAGAGTTCCTGTTTTATCAGAACAAATTGTTGTTACTGCTCCCAAAGTCTCTACCGAAGACAGTTTCTTCATAATAGCCTTACGACGAGCAAGAACTGTCGCTCCTAATGCTAAAGCAATAGTAATTGTCGTAGGAAGACCCTCTGGGACCGCAGCAATAGCCACAGAAACAGCAAAGAGCAAACTTTCTACTAAAGAGAAGTCTCTTAACATTCCAACAAGGAAAAGCCCACCACAAATCACAAGAGTAACTTTAGTTACAAAGAGCCCAATATATGCTAATTCTTTCTGCAAGGGAGAACGAGTTCGTACGGTTTCTGTAGAAAGTTTCGCTATTTCTCCAAACTTAGTATTCATCCCAGTAGATTGGACTTCAAAAAGTCCAGAACCATGTACTACTGAGGTTCCCATCCAAACAAAATCCCCAATCCTTTTTTCCAAAGGAATAGATTCTCCCGTCAAAACCGCTTCATCTAGTCGCAAACTATTTGCTTCCCTGAGAATTCCATCCGCGGGAATCTTGTCTCCTTCTCCAAGTAAGACGACATCTTCTGGAACAAGATCTTCTGCCGAAATCATAATTGCTTCTCCATCCCGGAAAACCCTAATTTCCGGATGAATCATTTTCTTTAGTGCCGCCAACGTCCTCTCCACTCTAAACTCCTGGAAGAAACCAATACCAGCGTTAAGAAGAACAATAAAGAGAATGACAATGGCATCAATACGTTCCCCTACAAAAAAAGAAATAATACTTGCTCCTACTAAAATCAGGACCAAGATATCTGTAAACTGTTCCAAAAATATCTTCCAGACCGGATTTGCTTTTTTGGCACGTAAAACATTAGGACCAAATTCCTGTAATTTTCTTTTAGCTATGGTACTAGAAAGCCCCTGCATTTTTATTTTTGTTTTCTCAATACTAGCGAACTTAAATCTTTTAGAAAACCACAAAAACTGATTGCTTTTTGTTTTATTTTGTGGTAGGATAACCTGTTCTTTTAAAAGAATTTACTCACCTCTAAGTTAGGGAGCTCCCCCATTTTGAATTTTATATTTTTTCGAGATGGGGGCGAACTCCCTGCCTTCCCTCGCCCAAGAATTTATTTCTTGTCTACGAAAGAAGACAGAGGCCTTGCTCTCACATCTTTCAATCGAATCTTTTTTAAACAAAAACAAAAAAACAGAGAGCATCTAAAATTATTAAATTAATTTTAGGCAGGTGAGTCCGATACCTTTTGGGTATCGAACCCCTACACTACTTCTCCCTTGTTGAGTATTAGTTTAGGCAAAAAGCGAGCATCACACCTCTAAGTACCTCACTTTGTTGTTGAAACGGACTTATCGTGTAAAAGATGCTCGTTTTTTTTATAGCAAATTTTAAAGTTTTGTCAAGTTCAAATCCTTAGGTTTTAGGTAAAAATAATTGAAAAAATCCTTTTTCTATGCTATAATTACCGGATTTGACTACAACTATGACTGAAGAAAAGAAAACCGCGACTCCAAAAACTGCTCCAGCAGAAGCTCCTAGTAAAGGAGGAATCCGCATTGAGAATGCGGAAAAGAAAGGTAGTTTAGGGTTTGGTATTGCTGAAAACCTAAAGAATAAAATGACCGCTAAAAAAGAAGCTAAAGAAAAGGAACTAGCGGAAAAAGAAGCTAAGTTAGAAAAAGAGATGGGAGATAAAGATCTCTTCTTTGAAGACTTCGATCCTAAAAAAGACAAAAAGAAACTTACTGCAGAAATGCGACAACGAATCATTGAAGCAGAAAAATTGTATCAAGAAGGAGTTGTTTCCATTAAAGATTTGGTGGCTCCAACTTCAATGGAAATATCTAATACGGAAATGAATCTTAACGGGATGTTTGTGAAAAGTTTCTTTGTTTTCAACTATCCTCGTTACTTGGAATCTAATTGGATGAACCAGTTGATTAATTTTGATGCTACGATCGATATCTCCATCTTTGTTTATCCAAGTAATCCTAGCAAGATCATGAAGATCTTACGTAAGAAAGTAGCAGAAATGCTTTCTTCTAAACATATTAATGAAAAAAGAGGTCTTGTTTCTGATGTTGGTCTAGATACTGCATTAGAAGATGCCGAACAACTCCGAGTAGACTTACAACGCGGAACAGAAAAATTCTTTCAAGTTGGAATTTATTTCACTGTTTATGCTGATAGTAAGGAGAAATTAGATAAAACTTCTAAGCAGTTAGAAACAATCTTAGGTGGACAACTAGTGATGACTAGAAGTGCCGATTTTAGAGTAGAAAGAGCTTTCGAAACTACTCTTCCCCAGTGTACAGATATGATTGAGGTTTTCCGTAATATGAACACCTCTCCCCTATCCACTACTTTCCCTTTTGTCTCTCAAGATTTAACTTCTAATCAAGGAATTTTGTATGGAATTAATAGGCACAATAATTCTTTAATTATTTTTGATAGATTCAATCTAGAAAATGCCAATCAGGTAGTTTTCGCTAAATCTGGTGCTGGTAAATCTTATGCTGTGAAACTAGAGATCTTACGTTCTCTAATGCTCGGTACAGATGTTGTAGTTATCGATCCAGAAAACGAATATGAATCTTTATCCAGAACTGCTGGAGGAAGTTATATTCGTGTTTCTCTAACTTCAGAACAAAGAATTAATCCTTTCGATCTTCCTCTTCCCGTTGACGAAGAAGAAGCTCGTCCGGGAGAACTTTTAAGAGAAAATGCTATTACTCTTTCTGGACTTATGAGTGTCATGCTCGGAAAATTAACTCCGGGAGAAGAAGCTCTAATGGATAAAGCTATTCTCCAAACTTACGAATTAAAAGGAATCACTCAAGAAACCAAGGATCCAGCTAAAATGGAAATGCCAACGATGATTGATTTAGAGAATGTCCTTAATTCTATGGAAGGAGGAAAAGATCTAGCGACTAGATTAGAAAAGTTCACTAAAGGATCTTTCAATGGACTATTCTCTGGACAAACAAATGTAGATCTTGGATCTGGACTAGTAGTGTTCTGTATCCGAGACCTGGAAGAACAACTACGACCAATCTCCATGTATATTCTGTTGAATTTTATTTGGAATAAAGTTAGATCCCAATTAAAGAAAAGAATCCTAGTGGTAGATGAGGCTTGGCATATGGTGCAGTACGAAGATTCTGGAAGATTCTTACACAATCTTACTAAAAGAGCTCGTAAGTATTACTTAGGAATTACTACTATTACCCAAGACGTAGAAGACTTTTTGGATAGTAAATGGGGTAAACCAATTATTACGAACTCCTCTATGCAGTTACTGCTTAGACAAGCCCCAGTAGCCATGGAAAGGCTTCAAAAAGTCTTTAACCTTACCGAAGGAGAAAAGTACTTACTCCTTAATTCTGGCGTCGGACAGGGATTATTTTTCGCGGGAAGTCAGCATGTAGCTATCCATATCATTGCTAGTTATAACGAAAATAAGATTATTACTACTAATCCGGAAGAACTCTTGGCTATAAAGAAAGAAAATCAATTGAAAACTCCTGAAAAGGAAGATAAGGATTAGTATATTATAATATAATTATGAACGAAAGTAATAACAAAGTCCCAAAATCTAAAAGTTTCAATGTAGGGGAAGAGTCTTTTACCTTGGAAGTTGTAGATTTCGTAGATGATGATGTGGCTGAATTTTTCAATGAACACTGGAAAGAACATATTACTAGTTCTGATCGAGCTATTCACAAAAGTGTGTTTGGAATGTTAAATTCTCTGGAAGAAATTAAAGTTATAAGAAATAGTGATGGAGAAATTGTAGCAATGTCTCTTATTGATCAGGGAGATAAGGAAGATCATACTCTGGGAAGTATAATTGTAGATCCTTCTTATAAACGAAAGGGACTGGCCACAATTATCGCAGAAGATCAAATTGGAACAATATTGCATGAAGTTCCTGACAAAAAAAGTATTGGTACTACCGCAGAATCAACCGAAGGACTCAAATTTGCTCTTAATTTTGCCGATGAAATTAAAGATCGTGTCAAATTAGAGATTGATTATTCCAAAGAAGCCTTAACAGAAATTATGTACGACATTATTGAAAAGTTCTCGTTCCAAGTGGAAGATCCATCATGGAATACTCTTTTTGATTTGTATGATGAAGAACAGCTTACTGTAGAAATTCCTGATAATCTAAAGGAGGAATTATTAGAACATTTTAATGCCGAGGATATAGAAGAAGAAATATCAATTGATGATCAAATGTACTTTCTTCTATTAAAAAATGGACTTGAAAACAACATTGCTCTTTGGAAAATGGATAATCCAGAAGAACTTAGAGTAAAACTACAAGAACTAGGGATAATCATTAAAACTCCAACTAAGTATTTGGATATGTAGATGGCGGAGGAGAGAGGATTCGAACCTCCGGTACCTATAAAGATACAGTGCTTTTCGAGAGCACCCCATTAAACCACTCTGGCACTCCTCCAGAATTTATTATATACCAAATAACAAAACTGTGTGTGGTGGGCGCTGGGGGACTCGAACCCTCGGCCTCCTCGGTGTAAACGAGATGCTCTAGCCAGCTGAGCTAAGCGCCCACAAAAACAGCGAATGGATTCTAAAAAAAAATAAAATAAAAGCAAGTTGCCTTTCGTTCCTATTTTAATAGAATCTCCCCGGAGAGATGGCAGAGTGGTCGAATGCGGCAGTCTTGAAAACTGTTGTGCGAGCAATCGTACCGAGGGTTCGAATCCCTCTCTCTCCGCCATGAAATGCACTAATACCACCTAATTCCTTCTCCCTATGGGAGTGGGAATGGTGAATTTTAGCGTATTTAGAGCTCAAGGATCCCTTGGAATGGCAAAAGGGTAGGAGTTCTTTATCCATAACTTAAGAG
>JAIPIW010000027.1 GCA_021734525.1 Candidatus Altimarinota bacterium
CATTTTTAAGTTGCATCACAAAACTACTGGGTGGTCCTTGATTAGTACTTTCAAAACGCAATTTAAATTCTAAAGAATGTAATGTTACTCGATCCTCTAGTGTATTTTTAGCTCTTATTGTCCCGAAATCCACCCAATTTTCGCCAATAGCATCTAGAATAATGTCTTCCTCCTTAGGGTTAACATCCAAACTTAGCTGTTTCTTTTCGATATCAAAACCCTGTTTATTAGGATTAAAGTCCCTTGGTTTTATAGCTGTACGTCTAGCATCTCTACGATTAACACTAGAAAATTCATTATCCTTAGATTCTCCCATCAGACGAGGTTTTTCCAGGATCTGTCCTATTGTCCAAGCTGCATCTACTCTACTAACTGGTCCGGATGGATCAAAACGACTAGACCTTTCTCTAATAAGATCATTAGCTGCTAAATTAAAGATTGGTTCGGCAAACCAAATCCCTTCTGGAACATCTTCAAAACCAGGATTTTCTTCTTTCTCTAGTTCAAAAGCACGTTTAAGCAAGGTCGCCCATTCTGCTCTATTCACCACCTTTCCAGGACGAAATGTTCCGTCTGGAAATCCTTCTATCCATCCTCTAGTGGTTGCTTCCACTACCGCTCCCGCAAACCATTCTCCTCGCGAAACATCCGAAAATTCTATGTTCTTTACTCGTCCACTATCTTCAAAATCAATTCCTTTCGTACGCAAAATCAACACCAAAGCTTCTGCTCTATTTAATTCCTGATAAGGCTTAAATGTTCCATCTCCAAACCCTGTCATGATGTCTTCTTCTCGCACTCTTTCTACCGCACTTAGTCCCCACTGTGGAATATCTGCATCATCTCTATAGCGAAAAGCTTGCGCCAAGGCATCAGAAAAAATTCCTAATGTTACAATGGCCGTTCCCAAGAGAAGATATCGCTTAAACATGTATTTAATAGTAAAAATTTCCCCAAGAGAAGAATATCGACATTTGATTATTTTTGCAAATTCTGCTACAAGGAAGTCGTGAAAAAGCAAAATATCGTCCTCGTTGGTTTCAAGGGATGTGGGAAAACTAGATTTGGACAGGCTATAGCGAAGGCCACCAACCTTCCTTTTGCTGACCTTGACCTAGAAGTGGAGTTTAGTCTTGGAGAAAAAATTAATAGTTTTGTAGAGAAACACGGTTGGCAGGTGTTTAGGGAAGTAGAACAACGAGTTACCCACGATTTTTGTCGTAATTTCTCGGGAATTTTGGCTACTGGAGGAGGGACTATTGAAAACTCTAAGAATTTTCAAAACTTGAAAAAAACAGGTACTTTTGTCTTTTTAAACCCCAACTTCAGTGAAGTAAAAAAATACTTACTTAGTCAGGAAGGAAAAGACAAAACCCCACGATTAAATCCAGATATTCCTTTCTCGCAAGAAATAGACCAAATGTGGGAACAACGCAAAGGAATTTATTCTGCCAGTAGTGAAACTGAATTAAACCCTGACCTCAAAGGAGACCTAACTAAAGAGGCCACTAAAATGGCAGAAACTCTCAAACCACTCCTTCCTACAGTTCCTCCTTCAAAAAGAGTAGCTATCTTCTCTTCTAGTAATGGTACTACGTTCCAAGGCCTTTTAGATGCTAAAGAACGAGGACGTATCCCTAATGCCGAACTCTGTCTCTTTATCACAGATAAGAAGGATTCTGGTTCCTTACAACAAGCCAAGAAAGCAAAAATAACAAGTATTGAAGTTCTAGAGCCAAAAAAGGATCAAAACAGAGAGGACTATGATCGTCAATTAATCAATGTTCTGCGAGAACATAACCCCGACTTAATTTTACTGGCTGGTTGGATGAGAATCCTCTCCCCTCTTTACTGTGAACAATTCGGTCAAATCACCTTAAATGTCCATCCGTCTCTTCTCCCACAATTTGCCGGACTCAAGGGAGACGAAGTTCACCAAAAGGTTCTGGAATACGAAGAAAGATATACCGGATGTACTATTCATCGGGTATCTAAAGATGTTGACGAAGGAGAAACTGTCTTGCAACGCAAAGTGCTCGTAGAAGAAAACGACTCGGTAGACACCTTACGCAAAAAAGTACAGAAACAAGAAATACTAGGGTTCTGTGAAATACTAGAAAAACGATAGAAGATTTATGTTATATTTTAATATAACTACTAATACCCTCTTCTATACAGCACTTTACTGTTAGTTTCTAGTCCAGAAAGCAAATAACCGCTCAACCAATCTGTAGAGCTTATTGAGTGTGGTCTGGCAGAATGATCTGACCAGATAATATTAGCATTACCGGCCTGCATTGTGGACAAAGCTCCTACCTGCCGACTAGTATCTTGTAGGAAGAGAACACTAACTGAATCTGTATCCGAACCACCACTAGGAATGTCTGCTATTTTCATCCTAAGAAAGAATTCTGCTTCCGATCTCCTATTCACTAACAATGGATTATCTGCGTTAAAAATAACTGTATTTCCAGCCCCTAAGGAAGGAACAAATCTAGTTCCATCTATTTCTCGTCCCCCAATAATCTGTTTTAGCTCAAAATCATCCGCAGATCTCCCTCCAGAGAAATCTAGCCCCGATAGACGAATATCCATGGACAAACGCCCTAGGGAAAAGTCTTTTGCTTCTGGATTGGTAACCTTAAAGCTATAGACTCTTTCTAAACTCTCATTAGCAGAAAATCCTTGTGGTTGGCTTTCTGAGGGACCAATTGCCATATTTCCTCCTACTTGGACGGCTATAAAAGTTTGGGTATCAACTGCAAAATTCTTTCTCTCCTCTGGTACCTCCTGTCCAGAACCATACCCATAAACAATTACATTCTCTGGTGGAACTTCTAATTTAAAACGAGTATCTTGTGATTCATGATTAACTCTTTCCGACAATTGAACCTTAAATACCAAGCTCCTTTCATCCTCTCTATCCACCCGAACCGGTGGAGAAAATCTAAAGCGAGCCTGCCCTGCAGAAAAACCTGTCTCTCCTAGAACGTAGCTTGTTTCCTGATCTATAACCTGAATCCGACGTGCAAAAGAATCTATATCACTACCATATGCATTCTCCACCGTAACTTCTTGGATTAACATATCATCATAATGAGCTTCAAACCTCAAGGCCAAAGCAACAACATCTTCACCACTAGATACCGCTTTTCCATAAATCTCCTGCCTAGTCTGACCAGAGAAAATTGGGGTTCCTGAAGTCTGTGGTGTAGGATTAAAGGCTACTGTTTTAGATATTGTCTCTCCTAAAAAAGAAGTGCTTACTTGGGTTTGTGCTACCTCCTTCACCGCTTTAGCGTCTAGTAATCTAATTTGGAAAGAACCAGGAATGTTAGGAGTGGTTTCTGGATTATGAATCTTAAGATCGATACCGAATTTAAGACCATCTCCTTTAGACATTCTAGCATTACCAAATTTAAGAGTTACCTGTCCATTAGAATCAAACTGAAAATCTTCTTCTAAGGTCTCTATTTGTCCGTTATCATGCATGAACTCTTGAGAGTTTACACTCAAATCAAATTTAGTAGGATCTGTCGCTAATCCATTGTTGGCAAACATTTGAAAAGTCAAAGTGTCTAGTAGTAAAGCTTCCACAAAATTAGAAGAACCAGAATTATTAACGTGAGACGTACCAACTTCAAAAATACGCACTGGAGTAGAGTCTATCACTGCGAAAGGTTGTTTTTGTCTGATCGGATTAACCTGTACCCTTAAACTACTAACTTCTAAATAACTACCCGAACTATTAGTAGTCCTACTAGCTGATCTCCTAATACTAGTGCTTTTGCGGGAAGGTTCGGTGGGAACCACAGTAGTAACACTACTCTTTTTATTTCGATAATAATTTGGTCCCCAACTTCCAGTCGTTCTTCTGGTGGAACGATAAGTAGTTCTCGTTTTCTTAACCCTCCTGATCCAATTCTGCCAATATTCTGGTCCATAGGTGGAATAAGTTATTGCTTCTGTAGTTTCCAAAGTGAAACAAAGAATAAATAATCCGAGTAACGTTAAGACAGTTTTCTTCATATACTTAATATAACGGAAATAAATTATATTTGTGTCAGTATTCTTCCAGAAAAACAAAAAGTCACCAAATTATTACTTCTTTTTTAAACAAAAAAGTCGTTCTTTTTGTTGAACGACTTTTTTTCCAAAACAAACTGAATTAATTTATCCTTCTAGAGGAAAAATTCGGAAAGAATCAAAAATTTTCTTAGTTACACCAATAAATTGAGGAGCGTTTCTTACTGAAGTTTGAGTTTCAATAATATATATCCCCCCTTCTAGATCAGCTACAAAATTACGCATAATATAACTTTCTTTATCTCCTACTTGTCCAGAAAAACTTTCTGTGAAGGTTCTAGTTTGAACTCCATTACCTAGCACAGTATCTGAAAAATGAGTTTGACGAGTAATAGGACTAGTTGTGATGATCTTATCACTAGCAGTTCTATAGTTTTCGTTCTTAGATAAGGCAATAGCACAAGCTGCAAACCCATCTAAACACTTATTTTCAACTCTTTTTATAGAAATGGTAAAATCACTTCTTTTAGAGGTGAAAAAATGATTTTCTCCGGTAGGATTCCAAGTTTTTGGAATTTCTACTGAGAAAGTATCGTTTTCGAAAGTTTCAAAATCTTCTACAGCATTCTGAATTACTTTAGGGGAAACTGGTCCCCGTCTTCTTAAGTTGGCTTTCCAAGCCAAAGTTCGTTCTCCCATAGTTCGCAGTGGTCGATTAGTATAAGCTTCTTCTGCCAAAGAACCTCCTTGAGAGAAAGCATTACGAGTATCATGTAAAGAATAACGCAGGTTTCTAGTAGTATTAGTACCACGTCGACGTGAGTCTTTCTCTGTGGAAATTAAAGTCCGTCGTAAAGTTCCTTTATTTGCAGAAAAAGGACGTACCTTATAAATAGAAGTAGGAACCTTTTTTTGTCGTTCTAGTTTTTGCCGATACAAATAAGTATGATAGGCGTCACGAGAAGCGTCTGAAAAAGGAATTACTGCACTGGCTATAAGAGCCAAACCGAGACCGATAGAAAGTAATTTTTTCATGATGTATAAAAAATTAATTTAAGAAGTTAAAGAATAATTTCTAGTGTATGTTTCTTTTTGATTGCCCAAGTTGGCCCTTAAGTCCAAACGAGCTTTCCCATTTACGGATTTAAAGATTGCCAGTTTAGTTTTAACGCTCATTTGTGACATTCTGTAATCCAAAAAGCTTTCTCTAGATAGATAGTCTTGCCTATTGGCAAAACAACGTTCGCAACGCTTTTGTTCCCTTTCGTTTGGTCTACGATACTTAAACGATCCACGTCGGTCAGTAAAAGTTCTTAGTTTGCGAGGAGATGCATAGCAACAATTAATCTTAGAATTGGGAAAATAAGTTCTAATGTCTACATAATTACGTGGACAACGAACCATTTCTGGTCCAAAAAGATTCACCTTCTCTGCCCAATTCTGATCTGGTTGAGCAGTTTTAGCGGAAGGATAAGGAAGTAGTACGCCCTCTGCCTCTATATTAGCTATTAAAGCTGAGGCAGAAAATCCTAGTCCGAAAATAAAAAGTAAAAATTTATTCATTTCCATATATAGAAATTAGCTAGCTGACCTTAATAAGCCAACTTTTTTGTGTTTTATTTTTATTCTAAAATGTTTTTAAATGAAAAATAAGTTTTTGTCAAACTTTTTTCTACTTTTTAACCATTAGTAATTATTCTTCGCTTCTAAAAAACAAAGAGGAAAACACTTTTTGTTTTTGTCGGACGTCACTCAAAAAATAATCCCGCCCCTCTGGAACATCTATTCTCATTTTCCAAACATAACCGTTCTGTGGCTCTACAAAAGTAAATATTCCTATTCTTTCCCCTGATATTCGCAAAGTCAATAACCTACCTAGGTGGTTTTTAGACGTAGAACTTCGTCGTAAATTCCTGTTGGTGTTAGCAATATCTTCTAACTGTATCTGTATATTTACATCCTGCAAAACATTCCCTTGCGGAAATTCTTCTCTCAATTCTTTGGCAAACTTAGCCGCTTCTTCTTCCATACATTGACGCTTAATACGTGGGGTTGGATCCACACAGGTAACATTTGTAGCTGTTAGCTCAATACTACCCTCTTCACTCTCAAAGAGAGCTGCCCCTTCATTCCAATCTAGATTATCTGAAACGAGCTCAAAATTTTGAGGTAATTCCATTTCAAAAGGAACTTTTTCTGCTACAAATCTTGTAATCTTACTTTCTCCAAAAATCACTGGATTCTTAGTTCGAGGACTTGTTCCAACCGTACTTCTTCTATTGGTAACAATTTTACTCACTTCGCGTTGCACTTTTTCCTTTTGTGAATCTAGTTCTAGTAAAGAAGAAAATACCTGATATAGAATTTTATTATCATCTAGAATTGTTTTTCCTTTCCCAGCGGAGGTAATACGCATTAGCCAAACAAAGTCATTGATAGGATCAAAAAAAGTTAATTGCCCAGCTTTGTAATCCAAAGAACTCAGTTCTACGAACCAACCCCTATTCCCAGAAGTTAGTTGTAAATTATTAGGATCTAAAGAAACACTTTCGTTTCTGCTTAACTCCAATGGTGGTAAATTTTTCTTAAATTCCCTGAGATAGCTATCTGACTTTTGTTGTAAACAATTGCGAACAAATGTCACCCCCCCCTCACAGATATCTTCTGTAGCTATGATTTCGATGATAACGTTGCTACGACGCAGTTTTAGACTACCACTAGAGCGACCTAAATTGTCTTCTAACAAAGAAAAAGTGTTTGGTAACAAAATAGTAAAGGGAACACTAGTAGCAGAAAAAACTTTTAAATTTGCTTGTTCCTGCACTTCCTGTGCCACACCTCTAGAACTATAGGGCGAAACATAGGATCTTATTGTCGAACGCCTAGAGGAAGTACTAGAAGTAGATCTTCTAGTATATCTTGCAGAAGAAGTTGTAGGGGAAGTCATACTTCTTGAGTTTCTCTTTAAATATGGACGTCTAGTCCACTTCTCTACAATTGCTGAAGCAGCCTTTTCTATATTCTGCAAATAAGAGGTAGTAGATCTATTAGAACCCCTTAACCGGCTGGTTTTATTAGAAGCTTCCACTTCAAAAGCAGTTACTGTAGCAGTTATAATTACAAAAGCGACGATAAGAATTTTTTTCATGTTTATTTTCAAAAAAGCCTTCGTAGGTTACGGATTCAAAGTGGAAAAGTCAACGCCTAAAAATGACAACTAAAACTCAAGTATTCCTTATGCAGTTTTTAAAACGAATTGACGATAAAGATGCTCCAGTTTATCTGCTGTAAAAGAAATAAGTTCGGCAAGTAATTTTCGCAAATAACGAATTTGGGCCACAACCTCTTCTAGCATATTAGCAGAGAAATTTCTTTTTTTCTGAATTTTCTTAGCCTGACGAATTAAATCATTTGTTTCTTTTTCCAAAGAAGAACGCACTTTCTTTTGTTGCACCTCAAAGGAAGGTAAAGAAACTAGCTTTTGTTCTTTGGAGAAAAGAAGATTTCTTACTTTACTAGATATCGCTGAAAAACCTGCTTTAGAATTAGATACTGAAGAGATACTCTCTCCAGCACTTTCCCCTACTAGTTCTGAAACCTTGTCAGTACTAGAAAGAGCTTCACTCAAAGCTTCTCCGCCGCTCTGCGCCGCAATTTCTGTATTAAGTCTCTTTTCAAACTGATTATCCATTTAGCTAAAAATAGGCATTTTTATGTTTTTGTCAAAACTTTTTTAGATTTTAACACATTTAAGAGAAAAAATCAATACCTATATACTCAATAATAGCGATTTATGAAAAAATCCCAAAAAATTTAATATAAATTTTAGATAAGATTTTTATGTTCCCGCACATCATGAATTCGTAGGAATTTTGTTCCGGCATTAATAGCCACTTTGGCAGCATCTAAATTAGGTTCTATCTCTAAACGATGTTCCCCCAAAAAACGCTTGCGAGAATACCCAATCATGATTTTTTCCTGTGGAACAAGTTCTGCAAAACGTAATAATTCCCTATTAAGCTCCATTGTTTTCCCGAAACCAATCCCCGGATCCAAAACTATATTGTCTGAATCCACCCCAGATTTAATTAATTCTTCCTTGCGAGCCAGAAGTTCATCTTTTACTTGATTTATTGAACAAATTTTTTGTTCATGAACCTCTTCAACTGTTTCTCCTGGAAAATGATTAATGATAATCATGGCAAACTGCGGTGCCATTTCTCGCATTCGTTGGTTCTGAAAGCCCGAAACATCATTTAACACTCTTCCTCCCAAGTCCAAAAATTTTTGGGCCGTGTCAGGGTGTTTAGTATCTAAAGAAATCTGGTCGGATATTATTTCTTGTAATACCGGTTCCACTCTCCCCCATTCTTCCTCTGGTGTTATTTCATTTGCTCCAGGGCGAGTACTTTGTCCACCTACATCTATAAAGTCTGCTCCATCTTCAAATAGCTTCTTAACTTGTTCTATGGCTTTGACTGGATTTATGAATTCTCCCCCATCCGAAAAGGAGTCTGGCGTGACATTGAGAATACCGAAGAGTTTTATAATTTTATTCACACCTTCATTATAAACCCTTGAAAGGCTAAAAGCATCTTCTATACCAACACTGGATTTTGTTTTGCTTCTTCCACTAAGCGTGCCCATTCTTTGTTAGCGCTTGGATTACTTACCCTTTTAAGAAGATCTCCTTTAACAGCACCTTCTATACTATAGTAATTATCGAGAAAATCATACGCTTTCTTAAAATAACGAACTGCTGCCAGAAAGTCAGGGTTTTCAAGATTGCGTTTATGAAAATAACCAATATTACTAATATCTACTCCTTCCTTATGAAGCCGCAAAACAGCATTACTCCAATTCCCTAATCGATCATTTCTGGAAGGCAAATTTTCTACGAATTTTTCATCAACAACTATTCCCTCTTTTTCGAAATTAAATAAATCGTTTATTAGTCGATTTTTGCTATAGAATCGATCTATTCCTTTCACCAATCCTTTTATCCTTTCCCTTGCCTGCTCCTCTTTCTGATTCAAACGTTGTTCTGTTTCTTCTTTAGACACATTTGTATATGTATTATCTGCATCCACTTTCCCCCATCCTTGTTCTAGCATTTCATTAAAATCAACCGGATTATTCAATATCTCAGTTTGTTCTATTCTCCGTATATCTCGTATCTTCTCTATAAATTCTTTTCCAGTTCCATCATTACCTTTTAATCCCTCCTCGTCCTGCTTAGGAGAAATACTTTCTAACTGCCGATAATCAGAGGATTGTTCTTTCATGTAAAAAGAAAATATATTAATTCTGTTTATTGTAGCATAAAACACTTCTTAATGCAAGTTTGATTTCATCAAACTCTATCTGTAAAGTTAGGTTGTATGAAAGCACCCCTCATTGTTCTCGAAGGACTAGATGCTTGCGGAAAGACAACTCAAACAGAACTATTGCTTACAAATCTCAGAGGAAAAAACTTAAAAGTTGGCTGGAAGAGATTCCCTAGTTATGACACTAATCCTGCTGGGAGCAGGATTGCTGCTTACCTCCGAGGAGAACTAGGTAATTTGACAAACCTAGATCCTCGGATGATAGCTAATTTATATGCTGCTGACCGAATTTTTGCTATCGAAGAAATAGAAAAACTACGCGAAGAAAATGACGTTGTTGTTTTTGACCGTAGTGTTAGTTCTAATCTAATTTACACACCCGCCAGAGGAAAAACAAGTGCAGAAATTAAAGAATTAAGTGCTTTTGTAGAAAAATTAGAATACGAGGTTTTTGGTTTTCCAAGAGAAAGTTTAGTTATTTTCCTAGACGCTTCTAATGAGGCTAGACACAAAATTCATGCCGCTAAAAACAGACTAGCTGACTTACATGAATCTGACGAAGAGTATCTCAAAAAAGTCAGAGAAGTTGCCTTATCTAAATGCAAACAAGACTTTAGATGGGTTAAAATAGCAGTAGATAAAGGAGGCGAGCTCAGAAGAAGGGAAGAATTAGGACAAGAAATACTTACTTTAGTACTAGAAAAACTACAAAAAAAATAAATTATAATACAATACAATATGACAGCCGAAATAATCTCTGGGAAAGATATTGCTCAACAAATAATCAACGATGAACTTCAACCACGTGTAGAACTTTTGAACAAAAAAGGTGTTCAACCTAAATTGGTTGTCATTTTTGTTGGAGACAATCCTGCATCGCAAAGCTACATTCGACAGAAGGAAAAATTTGCTACTCAATCTGGAGTTTTTTCAGAAGTACGACGCTTCCCAGACACCATGACGGAAGCAGAACTTTTAGCAGAAATAGATGATATCAATAATGACGACAGTATTCATGGCGTTATTGTCCAACTCCCACTCCCTGATGGCATAGATGTTAATCGAGTTATTAATGCTATTTCTCCCACTAAAGACGTCGATGGATTTACAGATAGCAACAATGAAAATCTAGATATTCACGAAGCTTTTCTTGCTCCTTGTACCCCCAAAGGAATTATCACTCTTCTGGATAAAACCAGAGTTACTATCAAAGATCAAAAAGTAGTTGTTATGGGGCGGTCTCGCATTGTCGGACGACCAGTAGCAGAAATGTTGAAATTTCGAGGTGCTAACGTTACTATTCTTCATTCTAAATCCACTAATACAGAAAAATCTTCTGCCTTAAAAAAAGCAGACATTCTCATTGTTGCTGTGGGAAAACAAGAACTTGTTCATGGGGAAGAATTAAGTCCTGGCGTGGTAATAATAGACGTAGGAATTCATCGCAAAGAAGACGGAAAATTATGTGGAGATGTTCACTTTGATAGTTGCTCTTCCATTGCCTCAAAAATCACCCCCGTTCCTGGTGGAGTAGGACCGATGACTGTTGTCACTCTTATTTCCAATACTATCAAAGCTGCCGAAGAAAAAAATAAGGTTTAATTAGTTTAAATCTTTAGTCCCACATGTTCCGCTTTTTCTAAAGCGGCAACATCTAATTGTTCACCACAGTTTTTGCAGAATTTAGCATCATGATCATGATGCGGATAATGACAAAACGAACAGTGGTGCAGTCTTTTTCCAAAAAAATGATCAATAAATATTTTGGTAACAATAGCCGTCATGATGGCAAAAGTCATTAATCCCATCATCATAATCATCGTCGCCAAAATCTTACCCATAACTGTTAAAGGAACCATATCACCATAACCAACCGTGGTCATGGTGACCACTGCCCACCACAGAGAACTAGGGATGTCTCCGAATTCTGGGTTTACAGTATGTTCAAAATAATAGAGCCCAAAAGAGCTAAGTATCAAAACCAAAACAAATGTTAAAACAAAAATTCTTATTTCATCTCGGTAGTACCGGAATGATTTAAAGAAAGAGGTCATAACCTCTGAATAACGTATAACCTTAAGGACCTGAAGAATTCTAAAAATCCTAAAACCTCTTAAAAAAGCTAGATTCAAAAAATGGAAGAAAAAAGGCAGTACAACTAGCAAATCTACTATTCCTAAGGGTGAAAGAATAAATTTTTTCTTATCTCGCGCAATAATAATTCTAAAAATATATTCCACTGTAAAAAAGGCTAATACTGCCACCTCAATTCCTCTAAACAGCCAATGCCATCTAAAATTCAGAGAAGTTGTTTCTAACATAAAGGAAATAGTCGAAATACTAATCAAAACAATCAACAAGTAACCGAAGATTTTACCTCCAACAGACTTATGATGGTCTAACCAATCACTTAAAGTTAATTCTATTTTTTCCCAAATTTTCATACCTTAATTTTGGCTGGAAATTCAAAGTGACGCAAGCGAAAGAAATTCAAATTCCTTGCGAAGTTGAACACAAAACGTTATTTTTCGCACACTTTAAAATTAAAAAATGTTTGAAGAACCATGGATATATTCCCCAGAAGTAGAGGATCATTTTTTTAATCCGCGCAATTTATGCGAAGGAGATGAACCAAAAGAATTTGATGGTGTGGGGGAAGTAGGTTCTATGGCTTGTGGCGACATTATGAAGATGTGGATTAAAGTTAAAGACGGTAAAATTACTGACTGTAAATGGAAAACCTTTGGTTGTGCCAGTGCTATCGCTTCCACTTCCATGCTTTCTGAAATCGTCACCGAGAAGGGTGGTATGAAACTAGAAGATGCCATGAAAATTAAACCAAATGATATTGTTGTACGCTTGGGAGGTCTTCCACAACGAAAAGTACACTGTAGTGTCTTAGGTGACCAAGCAATCCAAGCTGC
>JAIPIW010000028.1 GCA_021734525.1 Candidatus Altimarinota bacterium
ATTCTTTAGGTGGACCAACGGTATTACGTGTGGCAGAAAGATTACACGATGTAAAACTAAAAGCACTATTTAGTGTTTCTGGTTTTCAAAAAGAGCCGGATTTTCCAGGGAATGAAAGGATTACTCCCTTTGTTCAAGAGGGTTTTTCTTGGGAAAAAATAAGAAACAATACGGAACATATTTTTGTTTTTAATTCAGATAATGATCCGTATGTTCCCTTGAAGGAAGGAGAAATTTTACATGACAAATTAGGCGGTGTTTATAGGACCTTTCAGAATAGAAATCATTTAAACCGTTGGGGGGAGACACGGGAAGAGGGCGAACAAACTTTCCCGGAAATTTTAGAGGAGATACTAAAACTAACTTAATTTCTGTAATTTTTCTTTAGATTCTTTCAATTCCTTTTTAGTTTGTTCTACTAATTTTGCAGGAGCTTTTTTTAGATACCCCTTATTTTTCAGTCTAATTTCCAGAGCACTAATATCCTTCTTTAGTTGTTTGATCTCTTTCTCTATAGCTGTTTTGTCCGTTTTTGCTTTTCTTGTTTCAATAACCTCTTTCTGAAATTTTTCAAAGAGATCTTCCGCTTTTTTATCTACATAATTTGTTTCGGGGAAAGATTCTCCTATTAAGATGTCTTTATTACCAAGCTCTTGCCAAAGTTTTTCTGTTATAAAAGGACAAAGGGGATGAGCAAGTTTTAAAATTTCGTTAAAAAGATAATACAAAAAATCAGGATTTGGTTCTTTTTTGCTCTCTTCTATGTACCAGTCACAAAAATCATCCCAGACGAAATGATAAATCTTATCTCCAGCCATGGAGATTTCATATTTATCTAAATGATTTTTTATTTCCTTAGAGATTTTAGTGAAACGAGAAGCAATCCATTTATCTGCTAAAGATTTTGGTTCTGGTTTTTTACTAGTTGGTGTTTGCATCTTTACAAACCGTCCGGCGTTCCAGAGTTTGTTAACGAAATTTCGATAACCAGAAATTTTACTTGCTCCAAGGGGGATTGGTTGTCCGGTAGCAGTACCAACTACTAACGAAAGACGTACGGCATCTGCTCCAAATTTCTCTACTACCTCAAGTGGATCGATACCATTTCCAGCAGATTTAGACATTTTTTTGCCGTGTTCGTCGGTCACTAGTCCGTGTAGATAAACTGTATGAAAGGGGGGTTTTCCAGTAGCGTATTTAGAGAACATAATCATCCTGGCAACCCAAAAAAATAGAATATCGTGACCAGTTTCCAACACATCGGTTGGAAAAAACTTTTGGAAATCTTCTGCTTTTTCGTCAGGCCAACCCAGAGTGGAGAATGGCCAAAGAGCGGAAGAAAACCAAGTATCTAGAGTGTCTTTGTCTTGAGTCCAATCTTTATGAGGAGTTTTTATATCTCCGACAGCGGTGATATTTTTTTCCTTGTCATACCAAACAGGAATCCTGTGTCCCCACCAAATCTGACGAGAGATACACCAGTCACGAAGATTATCTATCCAGTGGAAATAAACTTTCTCAAATTGCTTGGGAATTATTTTTACATCCCCAGAGCGGACAGCTTCGGCGGTTAGTTTTTTGAGAGTGGTTTTTTCTTTTTTGTCGGAAATTTCAGTTGTTTCTCCCCAATAACCAAAAGAAGCAGATTCATGTTGTCTTCTTTGTTCTAAAACTTGGTTTTTATCCCCACCACTTCTAACTATTTCTAAAGTAGATAATATAGAGCGATGTGATATAACTAGAATGTCTCCTTCGGAAGTCTCTTTTTTTAGTTTTTCCCAGCCTTTTTTTACACGATCAAAGATTTGTTTCATTGTTTCTCCAGTTTTGGCTTCTATAGCCATATCAAAAGATATTTTGTTAGGGAGAATTTTTTTACCAACAACCGATCCCAAATCTGCACCATTAAACTCTTTCCAAGTTTCTATTTTTATCCCTAGGCTTCTTCCTATAATTTCTGCGGTTTGCTTGGCTCTTTTGTGTTCGCTAGAAATAATTCGCGTCACATTTTTATTTCTTGATAAAAATTCAGCTAATTTTTTGGCATCCGCTTTCCCTTTTATATTTAAAGGGTCGCTTTCTCCTTGGACAACTCTATTTTTTGTAGACGTTGTTTCGCCATGTCTGGCAAAAAGGAACCGCTGAGGCTTGTTTGTTTCAAATTCTTTATCTACCAAAATAAACCACTGTGGAGAAATCATTGGTTCAACGACCGTGTGTGATCGATAACAAAAGCCAACATTGTGAAGATGTTCTTCTTTTTTTATAAACCACTCAGAAGGCTTAGTAAGTAGTTTGCGACATTCTTCGCTACTTAGTTTTTGGAATTTTTTAGGAACATGATCATTGGTTTCCATGTGTCCATCAAAACCAATTACCTGTATTTTTTCTAGATTGTGTTTTTCGCCAATTTCAAAATCATTGGGATCATGAGCAGGAGTAACCTTGAGAGTGGCTGTTCCAAATTCTAAGTCCACATGATCATCCAAAATAATAGGAATCTCTCTTCCCGAAAAAGGCACTTTTACTTTTTTGCCGTGTAATTTTTTTGCGCGGGGATCATGGGGATTTAGGGCAACCGCGGTATCCCCAAACATAGTTTCTGGACGGGTTGTCACAACTTCTAAAAATTCTTCACTATCTACGAAGAAGTATTTGTAATGATATAGAGCTCCTTTTACTTCCTTGTAAACAACTTCTTCATCTGACAACACAGATTGTGCTCCCACAGACCAGTTAATCATCCGATGTCCTCTGGATATTAGGCCATCATCATAGAGGCGTTTAAAGATAGTATTAACCGCCTGATTTCTTGGTTCATCAAAAGTGTAGGCTTCCCTACTCCAATCTAACCAGGCCCCCATTTTTTTTATTTGGTGTACGATGCGGTCATGTTTTGCGGTTGCAAATTTACGACACTCTTTTAGAAATTCATTTCGTTGCATTTCCTCTCGGCTCTTTAGGCCAAGATGTTTTAATACTACGTTTTCGGTAGCAATAGCAGCATGGTCTGTTCCCGGAAGCCATAGCACCTCATGACCGGTCATTTTTTTGAATCGGATCATAATGTCTTCTATGGCAAGCATTGCTGCATGCCCCAAGTGCAGTTCTCCGGTAACGTTGGGGGGAGGAAGGGAAATAGTAAACTTTTTCTTCTTACTTTTATTGTCTGCTTTCATGGCTCCAGATGCTTCCCATGAGGCACTAATCTTATTTTCACTAGCATTATGATCATAGTTTTTTTCCATCGGATTCATTGTAAAAAAAAACTCGCTTGAGAGCGAGTAGATAAAGTTTTCTTTACTCGCTAAAACTAGTCGATCACCACGACCACTAAGTTTTGCAGAGCAAGAGAAGAGTTTTTCATCGTGCGTATCGTAAGGAATGCGAGAGAATTGTCAAAAAATCCACAAGCACTGAAAAGACCCCAATTTTTACGCTAAATTCTTAAAAAATGCTCGCAAGCCCCATTCTTCCGTTGAGGTATTTGTAGGAGTATTCCCTTTGTTTAAAAGTATGCAAGGTGTTTTTGTAGTCGGGAAGAGGGTTTTATGAGTTGAAAAAAACTGGGGTCCTTTTAGACAAGCATGGTTGACAATACTTAAAATTTCCTTATATATACTTAGCTTTAATTTGCTATTGTTCTCGCATTACAGCGACGAATTATAGCTTTTGAGGCCATCAAGATCTTTTAAGTCAACACACGTTTAGATTATGGCTTCTGTTTTGTTCGTAGGGCGAATAGAGCAGAAGTCGTAATCAGTAGGAAAACAAAAAACAAATAAGGTGTAATGAAATTTCTAAATGTAGAATTCAAAGAAGAGCTCTCTGAAAACGAGCTCGTCAAAGTTTTGGCAGAGATTGGTTTCCAAAACGGGGTTCCTCAAGGGATCACAGACTTTCTTTTTCGAGGAAAGAAAAGGAAAAAGAGGGTTCCCATACAGACATCTCGTTCATGGGCGCAGTTTAAAGTCGTTGCTGGCGGGATGAGATATCACGAAGAAAGAAGGAAAGAATTAGTCAGAGAGGTTCAATTAAGACCGTTAGAGTCTTCAGAGGAAACCATCAGGATTCTAAGTAGTTCTGTAGATAGATTTTCCAAAGTTAAGGTCACCGATGACCTTTCTGTGTTGGCAAGATATTGATTAACATGGGTGCAGCCTAGCTGCACCCTAATTTTTTATTTTTCTAATAAAAAACTGTTCCCTATTTGCCCTTTAAACTCCCCTTTGTTTATTTCTAAGATGAATTTAGCTGGACTTCTTGGCCTAAAACTCGGACACGGTTCTGTTTCGCAAGGAGAAAGGGTCTTCATGTCTACCACCCTTTGATCTTTGGAAATCCAAATAACATCTAGAGGGATAAGAGTGTTTTTCATCCAAATAGCATGAAAACCTTCTTCTGCAAAAGAAAAAATCATTCCCTTATTTTTTTCTAAAGAATCACGAAACATTAGACCTTGAGTTCTTTTTTCTGGAGTATCAGCAAGTTCTACTTCAAAAGATTGTTCTCCAACCATTACATTATAGTATACATCTTTTTTAGAAGGAGAACTTTGGCAAGAAGCTAAAAAAAGTGTAGAAACCAGTAAAGCCAATTTGATAAATTTCACCTATGCAAAGTACTGATTTCCTAGAAAAACTCAATTCTCGCCAACGCAAAGCTGTGGATAAAATCTATGGAACAGTATTAGTGCTGGCTGGTCCTGGTACCGGGAAAACACAGATGTTGACCTGTCGGATTGCAAACATCCTCCAACAGACAGACACCAATGCCAGAAATATCCTCTGTCTGACTTTTACAGAAAATGGGGCTACTCAAATGAGGAATAGATTGCAAAAGTGGATTGGTACTGAGGCGTATAAGGTAAACATTTTTACTTTTCACGGATTTTGTGAGTACGTCATGAACTGTTATCCAGAAGTGTTTTGGGAACAGAAAGGAGAGAAAGACGTGGCCGATGATTTAAAAAAAGCGCTAGTTTTTAGAGCAGTTATTGATGCCAAATCTTGGAAGAAATTTCGCCCCTTTGGAGATAATTACATTTGGCAGTATCGTTTTTTGAAAGCAGTTTCCGACCTTAAAAGGGAAAATGTTTCTCTGGATAAATTAAAAGAAATGATCCCAGAAGAAGAAAAGAGGCTAGAACAGGATCCGGAAAATTTTTACAAAAAAGATTCTAAGTTCGGAAAAAAAGGAGAATTTAAACCAGCTGCTAGGGAAAAAATAAATGATAAAATAGAAAGATTAGATGAATTTTGTGATCTTTGGCAAGCCTATGAAGCAGAGATGAGCAAACAAAAAGCTTATGATTTTGATGACCAAATTGCCTGGGTAGTAAATAAGATTTCTACAGATACAAATCTAAAATCAGATTTGCAAGAGAGGTTTCAATTCATTTTGGTAGATGAATATCAGGATACAAACTCCGCTCAAAATACGATTCTTTGGCACTTGGCAGATTTTTTTGACGACCCAAATCTTTTTGTGGTTGGAGATGATGATCAGTCTATATTTCGTTTCCAAGGGGCATCAATTCAGAATATTTTGGAGTTTAAAGAGAGATTTCCTAAGGCAGAAATAGTTAATTTAGTGGATAATTATAGATCTGGGCAAAAAATATTAGATGCTGCCTACGCTCTCGTAAAAAACAACCTAGAAAGAGTTGATCTAGATAAGGAATTAAAAGCCGCGAAAGATATTGCGGTAAAAATAGAGAAAGCTACTTACACTTCGCGTTTTTCCGAGCTTATTTCCTTATCTGAGAAAATTCAGGAGCAAATAAAAGAAGGGGTAACCCCAGGAGAAATAGCTATCTTTGCGAGAGAAAATAGAGAGGTAAAAGAAATTGCAACATATTTGCAAAAACTAAGAATACCAGTTTCTACACACCTTTTTGAAAATATTTTTGAAGATCCAAGCGTTAAATTTTTGATCTTAATGTTGAAGATTTTTAATAATCCCACCCTAGACCATGAATTTTTAGAACTCCTGCATGCTCCTTTTTGGCAGATATCTTCCAAAGTTCTTTTTCAGGCCTCTTTGGAGGCTAGACAGGAAAAAGAAGGAATTGCAAGTATATTGCAAAAACATTCTGAAGATAGTGTGGAACTAGAGAGAGTGATTAATATTTTTATAGAAGGGTGCAAAAATTATCATCACCTGCCAGCGTACATAATTGCGGAAAAATTGTTCCATGATTCTGGGCAAGCGCAGTTTTTGAGTGAGAAAAAGAATGAAAATAGAATTGCCGATCTTCTAAAAATCAGAAAATTAATCGAATGGATGGAAACACATGCCTCGGATTCTTTGTCAGAAGTTCTGCATAAAATAGACTTACATACAGAACTCAATATTGCTATTACTCCAGACCCACTTCCTCTAGATAAGCACTCTGTCCAGGTTATGACTGCTCATAAGGCTAAGGGGTCAGAATTCGAAGTAGTTTTTTTACCAGGATTAGTGGATAAGACTTGGGGGAACAGAAGACCACAAATAAAGGTTCCTTTGCCGGAATTATCAGATAGTAATCATGACGAAAACGAAGAAGAGAGAAGACTCTTTTTTGTCGCCTTAACTAGAGCTAAGAAAAACTTGTTTCTGAGTTTTGCAGAAAAAGACTTTTCTGGGCGAGACAAAACACCTTCTCAGTTCTGGCATGAAGTTCCAGACAGTCTTTGTGAAATATTTTCTCCGGACCAGTTAGAACAACGAGCTCAAGAACTTTTACCAGTTTTCTTTGCAACAGAGACGCCTCAATTTACTAGAGATGAATCAGATATCTTGCACAAACTAACGCAAAAATTTGTTTGGTCAGCCACGAGCCTTCAGAATTTTATAGAATGTCCTCGTAAGTTCTTGTATGTAAACTTGTTACGTATTCCCCTTCCGCCCCAAAAACATTTTGGCTATGGGTCAGCAATACACAAAGCTTTAGAGAAATTTTTAGAATCTTTTTCTAGGACGAAAAAGTTACCTACAGAAGAATTTTTACTAACCGAATTTGAAAAGTCTCTTAAGACACAAAATCTAACCTTGTTAGAATTAAAAGAATCACTTATCCATGGAAGGGAAATTCTGCAGCAATACTTTGCTATCCACAAAGACAAGTTTTCTCCCAATATTGTTACGGAATTTGATTTTGGCCGTAGTACACAAATTGAAGGAATCCCCTCGACGGGAAAGGTAGATAAAATTGAACTTTCTGATGATCAAAAGAAAGCAGTGTTTGTGGATTATAAATCTGGTCGTCCAAATACTGTAAAGAAGGGGGAACGTCTCTGGCGCCAACTGGTTTTCTACGATCTTCTAGCTCGTAATACCAAGTTAGATTTTGCGGTAGATAAATTTGAATTAGAATTTTTGACCCCAGATCAACAGGGGAACTTTGTTCGTCGTGGGGTAGAAATAACAGAAGACGATCGGGCACAGGTTATAGAAGAATTGACTACAGCTAACAAGAAAATACAGAACCTAGAATTCCCTATTCTTGCTAATACAGAAGGGGATAGTGAGGTAGATTACTGGCAAAATTTTGGCAAATGATTGATATAGTTTTGATTATCGTTTTGGTTTTTGTGGGACTAGTAACCGTTTTTTTCACTTGGAACTTAATTGGACTTTGCGTTTGTCACGTTCCCTGTGTTTCTACTTCTCAAAAAATGGTTAAGAAAATGATTGGACTGGCTAATTTAAAGAAAGGAGACATTACATATGACCTTGGTTGTGGACAGGGAAGAATAGTATTCCAAGTGGCTAAAAAAGGTATTAAATGTACTGGTTTTGAAATTGTTCGCCCTTGGGTGTGGCTGGCGAATTTAAAAAAAGCTTTGTTTATAAAGAAAGAACAAAAGAAATTAATAGAATTTAAATGTGCAGATTTTTTCAAAGAAGATTTATCTAAGGCAGATGTTATTTTTTGCTACCTTTGGCCATCGATAATGGAAAGACTTTATAAAGAAAAATGGCAGCAGTTAAAAAAAGGAACTAGAATTATTTCTCATGGTTTTCCTATTTTAAATTTAGAGCCAATAAAAATAGAAAAGGTAGGGAGGACAAAAATATTTGTATACGAACATTAAAAAAGTGTCACTAATTAATAATTACTTTGTTATAATTTATGCATATAATTAGTGATTACTTTTGCTTGACAAAAAGTAAAAAATAATTATATATACAAAGTTCTTTGACATTACGGGTAGGCAAAATTTTTCGTTTGCGACTGGTGTTTTTGTTGGAGGAATTGTTTTTAGGAATTAGATCGTATTTTTATAAGCAAGCCGCTTACTTTTTAGTGGCTAAAATTTCACAACTGTTTTTTTGGAGGGTTGCATCATGCAGCGCTTTTTGACCACGGTAGCTTTATTGGTATTGTTTTTCGGTTCTTTGGGAGCCGTAGAAGTTCAAGTGAACAATATCTCTGCAGAAATTTGGGAGACAGGAGAATTTTCATATTTATTTGCAATCGATTTTCACAACGACGGAGAGGAGTTGATTTCGGCTGTAGATTTGGAGTTTGAGTATCTTCCGGATAGAGGGAGTCGTGTTCGTCTGGATCCTCAAGGGTTTAGACTGAATGCTGGGGGAAATCAGGTTGCTTATGTTCGAGATGATCACATACGGCTGCTTGATTTAGATGTCGGGCCGCAGGAGGCCTGGAGGCTTCTATTTGAAGCGAATTTTATGGGTGGGTATGGATTTTTTAATATCCACATTAACTCCATCTCTTTCGAAACAGAAGAAGGAGAGGAGGTTGTTGTTATCGGTCAAGATATTCGGCATTGGCTGAGGAATCCCTCTCAATCCTACGAATTATGGCGTTATATTCCAGGGGGAGGATCATCCGACAGAAACAGGATGTCTATTCCATTCGGGGCTGATTTGAGAATTCAGACGTATTGCCAACAAGTGGTCGACAACGGTCTTGAGGCACCGATAATTGCCTTAAGAACTAATACTCAGGTCTGGGAATACGAAGGAGGCGGTATGTTTGTGTTCCCGGACGGAGAATTAACACATGATTCACGAATCCGTGACGAACTAGGAGATGAGTATTGGAACTTTTCAGACAGTTATCGAATGATCGATCATCCCTGGGTAGTTAAGAGTGGATATGCTTCATGTGGTATCCTTGATCTGGAGTCCGCAGAGGAGCATGAGGCTCAAGATGGAGGACGCCTCAGCAATCCATCGATCAGTAGGCTTTACTACGATGGAGATAGTGATTTCATTGAAGGGGTTTTTTCCTTCCAAGAAAATGTTGAAGCCATCCTTAGCTCTCCAGAACTGGAGCGCAATGGGTTTCGTCAACCATTAGAATTATCTATAGGGACAACAATAACTATTGAAATACGTCCCTGGGTTATAGGGGATGTTGACGGGAATGGAGAGGTTAACCAAGAGGATTCTGACATCCTTTTGTCATGGATGTTATGGGAAGATCAGAACGAAGGATGGTTAACATCAGAAGGTTCTGACGCTATTAGGGGGAAAGTTAGCTACAATGGTCCCGGATTTCCCCTTCAGATAGGCATCCAAGATGCCTATTATCTCCAAAACAGAAATGTATTTGGAGAAGAGTTGGGAATAGGAGTTTCTTATGCTGATTTTTATGAAGAAGATCGGCAACTGAACGTGGATGCTAGATGGGAGCTAAACGAACATGAATTGTCCGTAGAAACAGAAGGGAATGCTGTTCAGGCATTAATTTTAGATTCTTTGGGACAGGTTATTTGGTCGCAAAGCCGCCATATACAAGGCGGACATCTATTGTGTTGGCCTAACGGACACAAAACGATTACCCCCCTCGTTGTTCCTACGCGAGATGATGGAATGATATTCAGAATTCCTCAGGAAGTTGGTCTCGATGGAATAACCATCGAGGTTCGGGCCATGAGGCTTGAAGGACTTCTAGATGCCCCCTTGCAGGGGACAGTTGTTCCTGCTACAGCGCAATTAATTAGCGCCTACCCAAATCCGTTTAATTCGTCGACTCGGATAAATTTTGTCAATCCTCTCGAAGGAGAAGTAAAATTATCTGTCTTCGATATGAATGGACGGAGACTACAATTATTAGATGTTGTATCGGGAACGAATTCCACGCTTTGGGATGCTTCGGCATTCCCAGCAGGATCATACTTGATACAAATGAATGCACCAGGTACAGATATTCAGAAAGTTACTTTGGTGAAATAAATGTCACAGAAAAATATACTCCCCCTTTCGAGGGGGAGTATTCATATTACATTATGACATAACGCCTGTTTTATTACTTACTTCGCTATTTCTTCAAAACGATTCTCTCGGATTACCGCTACCTTAACTTCTCCTGGATAATCACAATCCTTTTCTATTTTTCTAGCAATGTCATAGGAGAGCTTTTCGGATTTGGCATCGTCTAGTTCACCAGCATTAACAAATACTCTCACCTCCCGACCAGCTTGAATGGCAAAAGCTTTGTCTACCCCCTTGAAGTCATTAGCAATGCCTTCCAATTCTTTTAGTCTTTTGATGTATTTTTCTAGAGTTTCTCGTCTGGCTCCAGGCCGAGAGGCAGAAATAGCATCCGCTGCTTGTAAGATTCTGGATTCAATAGATTCGTAATCAAAATCTTCATGATGAGATTTCATGGCGGTAATAATTCGTTTATCAATGCCAAATTTCTCTAAAATTTCAACTCCAATGACGGCGTGTCCTCCTTCTACTTCATGAGAAACAGCCTTTCCAATGTCGTGTAGAATTCCAGCCTTTTTGCAAATTTCTGGATCTCCAGAACCAAGTTGGGTGGCAATGGCTTCGGCGATATAGGCGACTTCTACAGAATGAGATAAGACATTTTGTCCGTAAGAGGTACGGAAACGGAGTCTTCCCAGTAACTTTAAGATTGGTTCGGGGAATAGAGATACTCCCATGTCCTGACAGACTTTCTGTCCTATTTCTAAAATAAGTTTGTCGGCACTGTCTTGAGCTTTTTTGACAGACTCTTCTATTTTAGAAGGCTGGATTCGACCGTCTTTAATTAAGTTCTCTAGAGCTATTTTGGCTACATAACGACGGAACATATCAAAACAAGAAATAGTTACTGTCCCTGGAGAATCATCAATAATAACATCTACTCCAGTAATCATTTCAAAGGCATTGATATTACGTCCTTCTCGACCAATAATCTTTCCTTTGATATCTTCGGATTCTATCTTTACTACGGTTGTGGTGCTTTCGTTGGTGGTAGTAGAGGCATACCTTTGAATAGATTGGACGATAATATTGGCTGCTTCTTCGTCGGCATTTTGACGCATTAATTCTACTTTGCTTTTTAAAGTACGAGAGAGGTCGCCAGAGACCTCTTCTTCTAAACGTTCAAATAATTCTTTTTTGGCATCTTCTTTAGAAAGTTTAGAAATTCTTTCTAGTTCCTGACTTTGCTTTTCTAAACCTTCATCTAATTTCTTTTTTTGTTCGTTATATTTTTCGATAAATTTTTCGTATTTTTCGCGATTTTCTTCTGTTTTTTCTAGTTTTTGTTCTAAGAGTTGTTCTCTTTTTAGAATACGTTCATCAGCTTGCGCTTGCATTTGTTCTAAACGAGTACGAGTTTGAGACTCCTCTCGTTGAGCTTGTTGTCGCAACTCCTGGGTGTGTTTACGAGCACTTTCTAGTGTTTTTTCCGCATCTTGTTCTGCTTTGGCGCGAAGTCGTTCGGCTTCACGTCGAGCACTTTCTTCGATGCGTTTGGACTTGGGGTGAAAAATAACAAAACTTGCTCCACCACCAACGGCAAGTCCGGCGAGACCAATTAAGATAATAGTTTCCATGGAGAAAAGAGTTAAAATTAAATACTCTTTTTCTCAATTAAATAAGAATAAAAACGAAATTACGTCCGGATATAATGGATAATCCAGACATTAAAAGTGTAAT
>JAIPIW010000029.1 GCA_021734525.1 Candidatus Altimarinota bacterium
ACATTAGAAAATAAAAATCTTCCTAATAATCAACAGGAAGTTAGCGACTTATTAGACACAGTTAGTGTTCTTATTAAAGTTTTTGAATATCAAAGGGATGAAGCGGATAGCGCAACAATAAAAAAAGGCAAACAAAGGAGAATTGATGAATTAGATATGGCAGAAGAAGGATTAAAATATTTATTTAATAGATTAATTACTACCCAATCACAAGATGATCTTTTAACTTTTTGTGATCAGGAAGAAAAATTTTTACAAACATCTGAGCAAAGAAATCCAAACGCAAGCGTAAGGAGAATAGAACAAATTCAAAAAGAACAAGATAATCTACAAGCGGCTATAACATTTATTGTTGACCAACGAAATAATTCATCTTTGGAATGGGGAAACCGTATGCTTGAGATATATAAAGCAAAAGAAAAACAAAGTGCTAAAAAAGAAGAAGCTAAACAACTAAGAGATGATGTAGATCAGGCAGATAAATTATCAGAAGATATCTTAATTAAATCAATAAGAGGTGCTAGAGGGATGATACATATGTCTATTCCAGCAGAATATTCTCCTAGACATAGTTCGGGATTTCAGACTTTACAGGATGACGATTGGTATTATAGGAGAATGGTGGATCCAGATATTATGGATTATATGGAGGAAAACAAATGTCCAGAGGTTTGTAAACTAGGAATTATTAAAAAACGAGAATATACAACAAGAGAGGTCGCACCGGCAAAAAAAGGAATTTTAGGAATGGGAAAGAAAGAAGCTAAAACAGAAAGGATTGCGGGAGAAATTAAAATCCAAAAGTTTTCTGATTTTTTTCCTAATTCAAATAATCATGAAGATGCTTATGAACTATCATATTTAGTTGATTGTAGAGGGCCCCATCTAGGAGGATTAAAGATTCAATATCAAGATTATTCTGGGCGAGCAGGACAACTAATGATGATGCATATTATCATGCCAGCTTCTCTTGCTAAAAAAGTAGGTGATAAAATGAAAAAAGATCCTAAATTTATTAGAACTATAGCGGAGGATCAAATGCGGAAATATTTCGAACGAAATGATAGAGAAGACAATTTTCAAGAAGCTTGGGACAATGGTGATAAGGCAACTCATGGAATACCACTAAGACCACCTTATAAAGAATGGGAAAAGGAAGGAGCAAAATTTAGTTTTTCCGAGGAAGAGGTGAGAATGAGTTAATTCTAAGAAATCTATCTACTTGTTGTAAAGGGATAATTACCAATTATTAAGCATTGCTACTTCTCCCTCTCGTACATACAGGTAGTTTCTTTTATCCACTTTTTCCATTTCCTGCACCTGTTCTGAACTTTGTAAAGCATAAAGACTCATCGGAATAGCTAAAGCAATATCCCATCCTTCTGTTTCTTGTTGGATAGAGATTCTTTCTGTTTTTAATTCCTCTAAAGCAAATCCTTGTGTAGCTAAGGAATTAAGAAGCATTAAATGAAAAAATCCTAATACCAAGGAAAGCAAAATTCCCCCTCGTACAATCCAAGCAAAATAATAATTAACTGTGACTCCGGCCTGAGACCTTCTGTTACCATTTGTAACTGAGTGATGAATAATATTCATATTTTTTCTAAAATACGAAGTTTGGCACTACGAGAACGAGGGTTGTTTTCTATTTCCTCGTTTGCTGGAATAACCGGCTTTCTGGTAATTAAGCTAAATTTAGCTGGAGTAATTTCAGTATGAAGAGATTTATCTGTTTCTATTGTTTCTGGCCTAGAATGCAGAGTGAAGAGTCTCTTGATGATCCGATCCTCTAAGGAGTGATAGGAAATAACGCCCATTCTATCCCCAGAATTCATAACTTCTAAAGCAGTCTCTACTGTTTTTTTTAAAATATTTAACTCGTCATTAACCGCGATTCTGAAAGCTTGGAATACTCTCATTAAAGACTTTCTTCTGTCTTTTGGGTGGATACTTTCTTCTACTACTGAGCGAAGATCAAAAGTTGTCTTAAATTCCTTTTCTTCACGAAAACTAACTATCCTACTGACAATCTTACGGGCAGATGGTTCTTCACCGTACTCCCGCAAAATATTAATCAACTCTTGTTCTGGAGCTTTATTAAGAATATTTGCGCAAGTCAAGGTACTTGTGGAATCGAAAGCCATCGACAAAGGACCATCTTCTGAAAAACTAAACCCCTTACTAGAATCATCCACATGATGAGAACAAAGTCCCAAATCTAATAAAATCACTAGTGGCCTTTTGATTTCTTCATTTAAAACATCCTTCAGTTGAGCGAAATTCTGATGATAGAAAAATGTCTTTTCTTTCCACTTATTAAGTCTTTTACGTGCAAATTCCAAATGCTGAGCATCTAAATCGCAAGCAATATAGGTCGAAACCTCCGGAAATTCCTGCAAAATTGCCTCAGCATGCCCCCCCAATCCTACCGTCCCATCAAAAACAGTTCTCGCTTTCTTAAATAAAAGCAATGCCAATATTTCTTTTTTGAGGACTGGCTCGTGAAACAAGTTATTATGGGTCATTTTTTGTTCTCTTTTTGTGTAAATGTGCAAAAGTTGTGCACAATCGGTGGAAAAAGACTGACTTTAGTTATCTAGCTCTAGTAGCACAGAAACTCCCACTTTTGAATGATTTTAGAACAATAATTGTGTTTGCACAATGTTTTTTCACTGTTTTGGATTGACCTTAGAGATTTTCTGTTTTCTTTTTTTGTTCATAAATTTCAGAGAAAAAATATTTTATCTTCCCAAAAAAAGTTTTTGGCCTAAAATGTCGCCAATGATTGGGCCGTATTACCTCACCTTCCTCTGGTCAATAGCTCCTTTTTTGGAGCTTAGAGCTTCCATTCCACTGGGTCATTTGCGATTTGGTTTATCTATTTATCAGGCAACTGCTATTTCTGTTATTGGTAGTATTTTTACTGCCGCTATTCTACTTTTCTTACTACCAACCCTTATTCGTCTAGCAGCAAGATTCATTCCCCCCTTCCATACCTTAATGCTCAAGATTTTTGAAAAAACCAGAACCCGTCATTCCAAAAAAATAGCAGTTATTGGTGAAATTGCTTTAATTACTTTTGTGGCTATTCCACTTCCTGGAAGTGGTGCCTGGACTGGAGTACTTATTTCTTATCTCTTTGGAATTCCTTATAAAAAAGCCCTTTTATTTGTCAGTACTGGAGTTTTAATCAGCGGAATTATTGTAGCTGTCTTAACTGTGTTTGGACACGGCATTTGGGAAATTTTTACCGAACGCGTTTAGGTTCTGATTTTGTAAAATCCCATATTTCTGAAGCTGGTTTTTCTTCTATCATCTCAAATCCTGGAAACACTTTTACATGTTCGCCAAAAATATCTGTTATTTCTTTACTATCAAAAATAGATTCTTGACCAGTTAAATTTGCCGAAGTGGCCGTAATTGGAAAGTCTATCTGCTCTGATACCTCTGGAATTGTTGCTACCCTAAATGCTACGCTACCTTCCGGCCAAAACTTAGATTTTGGTAAAGAAAGAGTAGGTTTTAATATGGCAGTTCTTGGCCTTTCCATAAAAAAATCTGTGGGAAAATCTGCTAGTACTTCTGCAAATTTTTTGAGCATATCTAAATCTCTAACCATAAGTGAAAAATACTGTTTATTAGAACGCCCCTTTAAAGCAGCTAGTTTCTCTAGCGTTTCTTCATCATCTGCTCGCACCCCCAGCCCAAAGCTTGTATCTGTCGGATAAGCCCAAATTTCTCCCGTAGAAAATATTCTCATAATTGAAAAGTACCATAAAAATTATTTTTTAAAAAATATTGCTTTTATAAAAAAATGCTCATAATCTTATTGAGAATAATTATCAATAAAAACATGAAAACTATCCCCCATAACAAAGACTATCGCATTACTCTTCAACGCAAAATAGTACTAGAAGAACTGCGAAAAGTGTGTTCTCATCCTACCGCTAAACAACTTCACCTTATGACTAAAAAAAGAAATTCTAATATAAGTTTAGCCACTATTTATCGCAGTTTAGATTTTCTAGAAAAACAGAAACTAATTATAAAATTACAGTCTAAAGACAAAGAAGCTCGTTATGATGGTAACCCCGAGAAACACTGTCATCTTTGCTGTGACGAATGTAACTGTGTGCAAGATGTTTTTGACGTTGAAGACGTCAAAATTAAATCTAAACAACTAAACAAGTCTGGTTTTGTTCCCAATTTTAATTTCTTAGAATTACACGGACTTTGTAAAAGTTGTCTTTCTTAACTATCTATCATTCTATTTATTAACCCTTTTTTATAATGATGAACTCTCAAACAAATTATGATCATGAGCCTCTTGTCCCCTTCCTCCAAGTAGGAAGTCTGGCTCCAGACTTTCATATGGACGGTTTTTTTAAAGGGGAAAAGAAAAAATATTCCCTAAAAGACTATAAAGGAAAGTGGAAGGTTCTTTTCTTCTACCCTCTTAATTTTACTTTTGTTTGCCCAACAGAAATTCTAGAGATGAGCAAAAGACACAAAGAATTTGAAAAACTAGATGCCCAAGTACTAGGGATTAGTGTTGACAGTGTCTTCGCTCATGAAGCCTGGCTAAAAGAACTAGGAGAACTCAACTTCCCCCTCCTTAGTGATATTACTAAAGAAGTAAGTTACTCTTACCAAATTTTACTAGAAAACGAAGGTATTTGTTTACGCGGAGTATTTATTATTGACCCAGATAATATTCTTCGTTCCTATACTGTTAACGATCTCCCTATCGGTCGCAACGTAGATGAAATACTACGCGTAATAGAAGCTTCCAAAACTGGTCATCTGTGCCCAATTGGTTGGAAAAAAGGTCAAAAAACTCTAGGAAAGGCATAAGATATAAGCAATGCCAGAACTACCAGAAATCGAAACCATTAAAAATGATTTAGCTGTTAAGCTTTTGAACAAAAAAATTGTTCAAATTAAAGTTAATTTACCAAAAATTGTTAAAAATCCCCTAGCTGGTTTTTTAAAGAAGCTCATTAATGAGAGCTTTAAGAAAGTAAATCGTCGTGGAAAGTTAATGATTTTCGAGATAAATAAAGATTTGTTTCTACTTATTCACCTCAGGATGACTGGTCAGTTAATCTACCAAGAAAAAGGTGTTGTTATTGCTGGTGGTCATAGTGACACTAAGTTGGACTTCTCGTTGCCTGGCAAACATACCCATCTTTACTTCACCTTCGCTGACAAAAGTCAGCTATTTTTTAATGACCTTCGTCAGTTTGGTTATGCTAAACTAGTCGACAAAAAGGAATTAGATCAGACATTACTGCGCTTTGGAGTAGAACCATTGAGTGCAGATTTCACTCTTCAAAAATTAAAAGATCTCCTGAAGAACAAAAAAAGAAACATCAAAGCTTTCTTATTAGATCAACAAGTCATTGCTGGTATTGGTAATATCTACGCCGATGAAATTCTTTTTGCATCCAAGGTTTTCCCTCTTCGTCGTACAGAAACTTTAAATGCCAAAGAAATTGCAGACATCCACACCAATACGAAAAAAATTCTTCAAAAGGCAATTAAATATCGGGGCACAACTTTTAATAACTACGTGGATTCAGAAGGAAAAAAGGGATCTTTCCTTAATTTCCTCCAAGTTTATCAAAGGGCAAATAAGCCTTGTCTAAAATGCAAAAGTATTATCAAAAAAATTAAGGTCGCTGGAAGAGGAACAAGCCTTTGCCAGAAATGCCAGAAGTAATTTTGTGTTTGTTTAGATAAAATATTTTTTTAAATATTTATTATTTGCTCGCAATACTTTTTATTGAAAATCATTTGCAATAACAATATGTAGTAGTTAGTATATCTTCTCGCTACTATATATTGTATTTATAACCAACCAAAACAAATGCAAAACAAACAGATTATAAAGAGGAATGGCGGAACTGTAGACTTTGAATCTAGTCGTATTAAGGACGCTATTGGGAAAGCTATTCTCTCTACCCAGAAAAATCTTAACCACTCGTTAATCATTCCGGATAATTTTGCTGACGAAATAACTAATGAAATTGTCCTCTTCCTCGAAGAAGAATTTTTCTCTCAGGGAAAAGTTCCTTCTGTGGAGAATATTCAGGACCTCGTAGAACAAACGCTAGTGGAATCTGGATTTTTTGAAATCGCCCGCTCTTACATCCTCTATCGGTCAGAACACGCTAAACTTCGTGCCGAGAAAAGGATTGAAGAATTAAAAAAGATAGAAAAAAATCTGTTCCGCGTCACTAAACGCGACGGAAAGACTCAAAAATTTGATATTAAAAAAATTCAAAAGGTTTTTACCAGAGTATCTAAAGGTTATGAAAAAACCTGTCGATTCAAAGATCTTTATGATCTCTTTAAGATGACTCTAGTAGACAAAGTTAAAACTAAAGACCTAATCCATAACCTCAGGAAGGCCTGTATAGATCTTGTTTCTACAGAAAATATCGACTGGCAAGTCATTGCCGGAAGACTATTTGCCATGGAATTTTACAGAGAAGCTTGTCGTAATAGGAATATGAAAGAGGAAGAAATCTATACTCCACAAAGCTTCAAAGATCATTTTGATGACTACATTAAAAAGAATCTTTATTACAAAAAATTCTATGACTACTACTCCGAAGCAGACATTCTTAAGGCCGGCGGTTTTATAAATAAAGAACGAGATTTCTCGTACATTTATTCAACCATGCTCGCTTTCTCTAAACGTTATTTACTTAATCCTAATAAAGTAATTCACGAATTACCTCAGGAAATGTATCTAGCAATTGCTCTCTTCCTCGCTATTCCAGAGAAAAAGGAAGATCGGTTAAAAGTGGCTAAACAAATTTATGAAGTCACTTCTACCCAGAAACTAAGTTTACCAACCCCCACACTTCTCAATGCTAGAACTAATTATCACCAACTTTCTAGTTGCTTCAAATTAAACGTTGGTGATGACCTGCGTTGCATTTACCACAACATAGAAAACATGGCTCAGATCTCTAAATTCGGTGGAGGAGTTGGAGTTTATTTAGGTCACATTCGTTCCCGTGGTTCTGCTATTCGTGGTGTCAGAAGCTCTTCTGGTGGAGTTATTCCTTGGACGAGAGTTATTAATGATACCGCTTGTGCAGTTAATCAACTGGGAGCAAGGCTCGGAGCAATATCCCCTACTTTAGATGTTTGGCACCGAGATATTAATGACTTCCTAAATCTCCAAACCGAATCTGGTGACATTAGATCTAAAGCTTTTGATGTCTTCCCGGCCATTTCCGTCCCGGATATTTTCATGGAAAGAGTAGAAACGGATGGTAATTGGACTCTTTTTGACCCCTATGAAATAAATAAGATTACCGGCCAAAAAATGGAGGATCTTTATGGTAAGAAGTTCAAGGACTTCTATGAGCAATGTGAACAAAATAACAAAATAGTACTCAAAGAAACTATAAAGGCTAAAGACTTAATGAAGGAAATTCTAAAAACAACAGTAGAAACTGGTATGCCTTACTTCTTTTTCCGAGATATTGTTAATGAAGCCAACCCTAATAAACACAAAGGGATGATTTACTCTACTCAACTTTGTACCGAAATCTGCCAAAATACCTCTGAGGCCGAATTCGTCGCTGAAACTAATGAGGACGATGAAATTTCTATCCGTTATAAGGCCGGAGAAACAGTAGTTTGCAACTTGGCTTCCATCAATGTTGCCAAGGTAAATACCCAAAAGGATATCGACGAAGTATTTCCGGTAGCCATGAGAGTTCTAGATAATGTTATTACTCTCAACCTTTATCCAATTAAAGAAGCAGAACTTACCTCTAAAAAATATCGTAGTATTGGTTTAGGATTTATGGGACTAGCAGAATACCTAGCTTGTAATAAACTTGCTTATGACAGCGAAGAGGCTCGTCAAAAAGCAGATGAATTATTCGAAAAATATGCCTACACTACCTTAAGAGAATCTAATTCTCTGGCAACAGAACGTGGTGCTTACGAGTTATTCCCTGGCAGTGACTGGGAGAAAGGTATTCTTTTTGGACGCAAAGAAGACTGGTACCAAAAGAATTCAAAAATGCCAGAAAAATGGAGCAAGTTAATTAAGGATATTAAGAAAGATGGTTTACGTTTTTCTTATCATTTAGCTCCCGCTCCAAATACTTCTACTGCAGGAGTTGTGGGAACAACAGCTGGACTTCTCCCTGTTTACAAAAAGTTCTTTGTGGAAACTAATGTTATTGCCCCAACAGTTACAGTTGCACCAAATCTTTCTAAGGAAAACTTCTGGTACTACCAAGAATATCCCAATATCAACATGAATGACGTTATTGAAATGATTGGGAGAATTTATAAGTGGGTCGACCAGTCTATTTCTTTCGAGTGGCTTATTAACCCTGCTAAAGTTTCCCCTGCAGATCTTTATTCTTACTATTTCAAAGCTTGGAAAAACAAGATCAAAACTGTCTATTACCTCCGTAGTATGTCCGCAGACGTAAAAGAAGTTTGTGCAAGTTGTTCTGGTTAAACGTCCTTTATTACTTATTATCTTTTTAACTTTTTATACCATGAAAAAAAATAAAATATTCAATTCCGGCGGAGATGATTCTCTAGACAACAGAACTATTATCAAAGGAGACACTACGGGTCTGTTCAATCTTAATAGTGTTAAATATCCTTGGGCCAAATCCATGTACCAAGTCATGATTGGTAACTTCTGGGTTCCAGAAAAAGTCAGTGGACTGCAAGATGATGCCATTATGTATAAAAACCTTAGTCCCGAAGAAAGAAGGGCTTATAAGGGAATAATCTCTTTCCTAACTTTCTTGGATAGTTTACAGACTGTAAATCTACCTAACTTCTCTGACTACATCACTTCTCCAGAAGTAAACCTAATTTTAGCTATCCAGTCCTTCCAGGAAGCTATTCATTCCCAAAGTTATACCACCATTTTAGAAACGGTTGTAGATGCCAAAGAACGAGAAGAGATTTATTACCTTTGGCGAGAAGATAAGGTTCTTTTAGATAGAAATAAGTACATTGGTGAAATATACCAATCTTTCTTAGACGAAGCTAATGATTCTAATTTCTTCCGAGCCTTAATTGGAAACTACTTGCTAGAAGCCTTATACTTCTACAACGGTTTTGCCTTCTTTGACACGCTTGTTTACAGTAGCAAGATGATTGCTACCGGACGAATGATTAATTACATCCGGCGAGATGAACTAACTCATGTCATTCTTTTCGCCAATATCATTAGAGAAATCCGCAAGGAATTTCCTGAGATGTATGACGAAAAAATGATTCTAGATATGTTCACTGAAGCAGTAGATCAGGAAATAAAGTGGACGCATCATATACTCGGTGATGATATTTCTGGAATCAGCAAATCTTCTACTGAACAATATACTAAATGGCTAGCGAACGATCGTCTTAATACTTTAGGTATTAAACCCCTTTATCCAGAAGTAACTAAAAATCCATACAAACACTTGGAATCAATGCAGGATAATAATTCAGAAAAAACTAACTTCTTTGAATCTACAGTGGTTAACTACACCCAATCCAGTTCCATGAAAGGAAGTTGGGATTTTTAGAACTCCTCTTGATAAATTTAGCTGTCTGGAATAGATTTGGGGTATGAATAATACCAAAATAAATCCAACCCTCTTGAAAAAGATTTATTTAGCCCAAAAAAGTGAAATCACTGAATTTCACGTCTATTCTAGACTGGCTAAATTTATGAAAGGCAAAAACAAAGAGATTTTGCAAAAAATTGCTAACGAAGAAAAATCTCATGCTCAGTTCTGGCAGACATATTCCCAGAAAGATATTAAGCCCAGTCAGTGGAAAGTCTTTAAATTTTTCTGGATTGCCAGAATCTTAGGATTTACCTTTGCTATTAAGCTTATGGAACGAGGAGAAGAATCTGCCCAGATAAACTACAAGGAAATGTCTAAAGATATTCCTGGAGCAAAAAAATTAGTAGACGAGGAAGAAGAACACGAAAAACAATTAATTGAACTACTTAACGAAGAACGACTAGATTATATTGATTCAATAGTGCTTGGGTTAAATGATGCCCTAGTAGATCTTACCGGTGC